>NZ_JBWEYV010000001.1:0-289599 GCF_056329745.1 Epilithonimonas sp.
CAATATCGCGAGGTAGAGCAGTAGGTAGCTCGTCGGGCTCATAACCCGGAGGTCGCACGTTCGAGTCGTGTCCTCGCAACCAACAGAGAGAATCACAATAGTGATTCTCTTTTTGTTTTATTTTGTATCTTTGATTATGGCAAAAATCCTAAAAATATATCCGCAGAATCCTCAGGAAAATCTGATTGACGAAGCTGTAAAAACACTCCAAAACGGTGGTGTCATTATTTATCCGTCAGACACTATCTACACCATTGGTTGCGATATCTATAATCACAAAGCCATGGAAAGGTTGGCGCAGATCAAAGGAATCAAGCTAGACAAACACCAGTTTTCGATTATCTGTAATAACCTCAGCCACCTCTCCGAATTTACAAAACCGATAGAAACTTCCACATTCCGCTTCCTTAAAAATCATCTCCCCGGTGCGTTTACCTTTATTTTGGATGCCAACAGAAACCTTCCGACGACTTATAAAGGTCACAAAACCGTAGGAATCAGGGTACCAGATCATATTGTTCCGCAAATGATTGTTGAGAAACTGGGTCATCCTATTGTTTCCTCTTCCATTCACGACGATGATGAAATCCTTGAATATTCTACAGACCCCGAACTGATCGCCGAAAAATATGACAAATTGGTAGATATTGTCATCGATTCTGGTTATGGAGACAACGTCGCCTCTACCCTTGTAGACTTAACTTCTGGCGAGCCGGAGATTATCCGTCAGGGAAAAGGTATTTTATAATATTTTGATTATCTGGGCGTCTTATCCGCCTTCCGCTCCCACTCTTTTTGTTCGGCATAGCCGTTCACAAAAAGGAGTTCCGCTCAAGTCGGGACGCAGTTACAACGTCTTTTGAAACATTTGAGATCACAAACAATGAAATTTATATCCTCGCCCGCCAAGCTGATGAATGTGGAAAACACCACCGAATTCCTTAGAAACACTACACCAAAATTCATCAAAGATGCAGAATTGATTCAGTCTTTCCTTAAAGAAAAATCACCAAAATTTTTGTCAGAATTGATGGAAATCTCACCCAAACTGGCTGATGAAAACTGGGAACGCAACCAGAAATGGTCTGCCAAACCAACGGCAAAAAATTCAGCACCGGCCATGTTTGCCTTTACCGGAGAAGTTTACAGAGGTTTAGACGCCAAAACATTGGATGAAAAAGCAGTACAATACCTCGAAAAAAATTACAGAATCCTATCCGGGCTGTATGGACTTTTAAAACCTTCGGATAAAGTGATGCTTTACCGTTTGGAGATGGGAAGGCCTTTCCAGTTTGATCATTACAAAAACCTATATGCTTTCTGGACTGAAAAAGTGACAGACCAACTGAATTCTGAACTTAAAAAAAACGAACTACTCATTAACCTGGCCAGCAACGAATACGGAAAAGTAATTGACCGCAAGAAACTGAAAGCACAAGTCATTGATTTTGATTTTAAACAAATCCAACCGGACGAAAAGCTGAAAACAATCGTTGTTTATACCAAACACGCCCGAGGGCTGATGCTGCGTTTCTGCGCAAAAAATAATGTGCAAACTTTGGATGAACTCAAGGCTTTCAATGAGGAGAATTATCTTTTTGATGAGAAATTATCCACAGAATCCAAACTGGTTTTTACAAGGTAATAATGAAACTTTCTGACATCAAAATCACTATTCGAAAAGAACTTTCTGAGCTTTATTCCCCATCTGAGATTGAGGAATTGTTTTCTATTTTCTGTGGACATTTTCTTGAATTGAACAAAATCCAATGGCGACAGAACCTTGATAAGGAATTATCCGACGAAGATTCTAAAAAATTTCAGGATGCCATTTTTGAGTTAAAAAAAGGAAAACCTTTTCAGCAAATTTTGGGCGAAACAGAATTTTTTGGAATGAAGTTCTTTGTAGACGGGAATGTCTTAATTCCTCGTCCTGAAACCGAAGAATTGCTGGAATTAGCTATTGGAAAGATAAAAGATTCAAGGTTCAAGGTTCAAGAAAGGCTCCCTCTCTCCAACACTCAAATTAAAATTCTTGATATTGGGACAGGATCTGGCATTATCCCCATTGTTTTGAAGAAACATTTTCCGGATGCGGAAATTACAGCCATCGATATTTCTGAACAAGCTCTGGAAGTTGCGAAAAAGAACGCCCTCTTTCACCAGACTGAAATCAATTTTTTTAAAAAAGATTATCTACATGAACCACTGAGTGGCATCTATGACATTATCATCAGCAACCCTCCTTACATTGGGATTGAAGAAAATACGGAGATTGAAAATCAGGTGAAAGGATTTGAGCCCAACCTGGCACTTTTCTCACCTACTTCTGACGCTTTGATCTTTTACAGAAAAATTGCGAAAGACGCTGAAAAATATCTTTCTGAAAATGGAATGATATTTCTGGAAATTAATCAGAAATTAGGATTGGAAACTTTGGAACTGTTTCGTGGTTTTTCTCATTCTGAATTAATAAAAGATATTTCGGGTAACGATCGGATGATTTTTGTATGGAAATAAATAAGCGTGAAGCAGGGATGCTGAAAAAACAGTCCCAGCCTGAACCTAGCCCCGATGGGAACGGCATCCTTTTTTGTTGGGGTGAGGCGGCGGAGCGAAGCGGAGCCGACCGAGCCGCCAACAAAAAAGATACAGTGGACAGCGGGCACCAACGTGGAAAAAAACCGAAACGTTGTGCTCCTAAAATCCTTACCCAATCCTTTTGTTCACAAAAATCTGATAAGCCAAATAAATAAGGGGTAAAGCCATAACGCCCAGATAAACAGCATTCTGAACCGCCACCTGTGGATAAATTGCCACGGCATAAACCAACCCGAAAAAAGCACCGCCCAAATGTGCCGCATGCCCAATATTATCGTTCACCCTTGGATTAAGCATCATGTAAACCGAATAGCCAAAATACAAAGCCCCAAACAAATAGCCCGGGAGAAAATTGACTTCGATCTCTTTGGGAGCGAGGGCCACGGCCGCAAACAAAACCCCGGAAACACCGCCGCTTGCGCCAATAGCTGAGTAAAAAGGCACATTTTTGTACACAATAAGGCAAAACAAATTGCCCAAAACAATAGAAGCAATATAGATGATTAAAAATCCCACGACCCCGAAACCATAAATGGCAATGGGCGCAAAGAAATAAAGCGTTAACATATTGAAAAACAAGTGCATCCAGTCGCCATGCAAAAAGCCGGCAGACAGCAACCTAATGTATTCTTTTTTCCTTTGGATAGCCCCAACCTCGAATTTATATTTCTGAAACACTTCGGGTTTTTGGAAACCAATATAACTGGTGATGCAGGTAATGGCTATGATGATAATGAGGACAATATTCATTTTTAATTGTTGTTTAGTTTGATTCTTCTTCGAAGAGGTTACCGATGGTTCCGCCGTCATCATCCAGGTCATCTTTTGGATGATTTTCCGTTATGATTTCTTCTTCCTCCACAATCTCAGGCGGTTCCGGAATGGTGATATTGATATTTTTAACTTTATCTTTTGTAAGCTGATTTCCGATGGCTTTGATGCCTTTAACCGTTATAAAATCGTCTAAGTCTACCGTTTCGGGATCTTTTTGCCTGTCTTTGATTTTCGGAAAAACCAGTTCTGCTGTGGCACCGCTTTCCGTAGTCACAAACTCGATGAAAGATTTTGGGTTGTCATTGGCAAAAAAGGACTGGATATTAGGCGTAGCCTCTAGGAGGAAACGTTTAACAAAATATTTGTCTTTCTCGCCATCAAAATAGATGCAGGTAATGGGCTGCGCTGGGTTCCATTTTTGAAGGATGAGATAATCATCGTCAAAACGGTTCATCAGGTCAAACGAAATCAATTTGGCTTCGCCTTGGGAATTAATGGTCAATATCTTATCATCACCTTTAAAACTTCCGAGCAAAGTCCCGCGGCCATCAGCATTTAAACGCCTTACCGAATCATCGAACCAAATTTTCCTTGGGGCCAATGTGGAAACACCTTCTTCTTTGAGGTCTACTTTTTTCACCGCATATTTGGTGACCAGATTTCCTTTGGAATCACGGCCTTTGATAGCCAGTTCGGAGAAGTCAATATCGATTTTATTTTTCCTGACTCTAGCATTGGGTTTCAATAGAACCGAAACGACTTCGGCTTCGCCATTTGGGTTAGCGGAAAAATACAGCATCTCCGAACCTTTTTTATCAGAGGCCAGTTTATAGTCGGTATTTCTTGTAACACCCGTCACCGAGAACCGTTTCATATAGAAAGGGCCTTCGCGGCCTTCGCGGTAAATCATATTATAAACCGTACGCTTGTCATTCTTTTTCCAGATGGCTACATGCACAATATTTTTCCCTATAAAAGTCTTGCCTTCTACTTTTACCACCTTCATGGTGCCATCTTTCTGGAATGTGATAATGTCATCAATATCAGAACAGTCAAACAGGTATTCGTCTTTTTTGAGGGAGGTTCCTATAAAACCTTCTTCCCTGTTGACATAGAATTTTTCATTGGCAACGGCCACTTTTGTAGCGTCTATCGTATCGAAAATCCTCAGTTCTGTTCTTCTTTCTTTATCTTTTCCGTATTTTTTCTGGATATTGGTGTAATAATCAATAGCGTAAGGGATTAGGTGTTCCAGGTGGTATTTTACCTGTTCGATCTTGCCTTCCAAAGCCAATATGTTTTCTTTGAATTTATCAAGGTCAAAACGGGAAATCCTCTTGATACGGATCTCTGTCAGCCTCACAATATCTTCTTCGGTAACGGCTCTTAGTAGATGTGCCGTGTGTGGCTTCAATCCTTCGTCAATAGTTTTAATCACTTCTTCCCAGGATTTCACCTCTTCTATATCATGATAAATCCTGTTTTCGATAAAAATCCTTTCCAGTGAAGAAAAATGCCAACTTTCCTGAAGCTCGTGCAGTTCTATCTCTAATTCTTTTTTAAGCAAAGAAACGGTGTGGTCTGTATCATGTTTAAGGATATCGGAGACCGACAAAAACATCGGTTTGTCACCCACAATTACACAGGCATTGGGCGAGATCGGCACTTCGCAATCTGTAAAAGCATAAAGCGCATCGATGGTTTTATCCGGGGAAACGTCGGGATGAAGGTGGATGTTGATCTCCACATTATCAGACGTGTTATCTTCTATCTTCTTTATTTTGATCTTACCTCTTTCGTTAGCCTTCAGGATACTGTCTATCAGGTCGCCCGTGTTTTTTGAAAAAGGAAGTTCTGTAATGGTAAGCGTATGTTTTTCTTTCTGAGAAATCCTGGCTCTTGCCCGTATTTTCCCACCTCTTTTCCCATCATTATAACCGGCAACATCTAGCATGCCACCTGTAAGGAAGTCTGGATAGAGTTCAAATTTTTTACCTTTGAGATAAAGGATGGAAGCCGTAATAAGTTCATTGAAATTGTGAGGCATAATCTTGGTAGAAAGCCCCACGCCAATCCCTTCTACGCCTTGCGCCAGCAACAGCGGGAATTTCACAGGCAAATCAACCGGTTCGTTATTCCGTCCGTCGTAAGATTTTGTCCAGTGCGTGGTCTTTGGGTTAAAAACAACATCTAGGGCAAATGGTGTTAACCTCGCCTCGATATATCTTGCCGCCGCCGCCGAATCGCCAGTGTAGATATTGCCCCAGTTCCCCTGCGTGTCGATCAACAGTTCTTTCTGCCCTAGTTGCACCATGGCATCGGTAATAGAAGCATCACCGTGTGGGTGGTACTTCATGGTATTCCCAACAATGTTGGCTACTTTGTTATAACGACCATCTTCTAGCTCGCGCATAGAATGCATAATCCTGCGCTGAACCGGCTTGAAACCATCAAAAATAGAAGGAATCGCCCTGTCTAGGATAACGTAAGAGGCATAATCTAAAAACCAATCTTTATACAGTCCGGAGACTTTTTTCAAACTTTCTTCGTTGTGTGTACTTTCTTCCATCAATCTGTAACTGTATTATCTTGCTTTCGGTTTTCTGAATTGTTTTTAACAACTTTATTTAGTGAAAATTTCAAGTCTTCTATCTGTTTTTTGTTAAGATAAGAAATTTCGTACTTCAGGATAAGAACCTGATTTTTTTTGCTGAGGATATAAACATATAACCGTTTGAAAAGTAAAATGTTGATAATATTGTATTTGACAACCTTATACTTGGGAAACTCATCTTTAGCATCGCGTTTTGCAAGCAGATAAAGGATATGGCCATTCCTGAAGTTGAGTGCCTCACCATCGCTGTCATACTCAAAAATCGGCCGTCCCATCATATAGAGGAATGCGAATAAGACCAATGGTATAACCAATAAAATCCAAGATCTGCTGCCAAAAACATCAAACTTATTGATTTCCAATATATAAGCAATCAAACCAAGTAAAAAAACAATCCCGCCCAATGCGTAGATGAAACTGTAAAATGGTTTCTTTTCTCTGTTACTAAGTCGCATGTTAAGCCGATTCTAAAGTTTTTTTCTTATCAATTTCGCTGTCATCTTCTACTACCAGGTTATCAAGGATGAACAGTTGCCTGTCCGGTGTATTTTTCCCCATGTAGAATTCCAGCAGCTGATCAATTGTCTGATCTTTTCCCACAACAACCGGCTCCAGGCGAATATCTTTTCCGATAAAATGCTTAAATTCATCCGGAGAAATCTCTCCCAAACCTTTAAACCTTGTAATCTCCGGGTTTTTACCTAGTTCGTTAAGTGCTTTTAAACGTTCTGCATCGGAATAGCAATATCTTGTTTCTTTCTTATTTCTAACTCGGAAAAGGGGCGTTTGCAGTATATAAAGATGCCCGTTTTTTATCAAATCCGGGAAAAACTGAAGAAAAAATGTGATCATCAATAATCTGATGTGCATCCCATCCACATCGGCATCTGTTGCGATGATGACATGGTTGTAGCGCAAATCCTCCATACTTTCCTCGATATTGAGCGCCGCCTGCAACAGGTTAAATTCCTCGTTCTCATAAACCACTTTTTTGGTAAGCCCATAGCAGTTTAAAGGTTTGCCCTTCAAAGAAAAAACGGCCTGCGTTTCTACATCCCTGGATTTTGTGATAGACCCAGATGCTGAATCTCCTTCGGTGATGAAAATCATTGTTTCTGACTTTCTGGCAGCTTTTTGATCGTTATAATGATGGCGGCAATCGCGCAGTTTTTTGTTGTGCAGAGACACTTTTTTAGCGCGCTCCCTAGCCAGCTTCTGAATCCCGGAAAGTTCCTTCCTTTCCCGCTCAGAAATAAGGATTTTCCTGAGGATAGCTTCGGCCGTTTCCGGATTTTTGTGAAGGTAGTTATCCAGTTTATTTTTGAGGAAATCCAGAATAAAAGTTCGAACTGTAATGCCGCCGGGCTCAATCTCATTAGATCCTAACTTGGTCTTGGTCTGAGATTCGAAAACCGGCTCAATGACTTTAATAGAAACCGCTGCAATGATTGATTTTCTAATATCTGCCGCTTCAAAATTTTTGTTATAGAAATCCCGGATAGTTTTTACAAATGCTTCGCGAAAGGCATTAAGATGCGTCCCTCCCTGCGTTGTGTTTTGCCCGTTAACAAATGAGAAATATGTCTCGGTCTGCGAACGGTCAGAATGGGTAATTGCCACTTCTATATCCTCATCTTTTAGGTGGATAATGGGGTAAAGAATATCACTTTCCAACTCTTCTTCCAGGAGATCTTTGAGCCCGTTTTCTGAAAAGAATTTTTCTCCGTTGAAAACAATTGTTAATCCCGGGTTCAGGTAGGCATAATTACGCAACATGCGCTCCACATACTCTTTCCTAAACTTGAAATTGACAAAAATTTCGGTATCCGGCACAAAACTGATTTCGGTACCGTTACGATCTGATGAATCTGCTTCTGGAAAATTTTCTTTAATAATACCTTTTGAAAATTCCGCTACTTTTACGCGGCCTTCCCTTACAGATTTTACCCGGAAATATTCAGACAATGCGTTTACGGCTTTTGTACCAACACCATTAAGACCGACCGATTTTTTGAATGCCTTGCTGTCATACTTACCACCGGTATTCATTTTTGATACGGCATCTACCACCTTCCCCAATGGTATGCCGCGGCCAAAATCCCTTATGGTAACTTTGCCCTCATCCATTTTGATTTCGATGCGTTTGCCGGCTTTCATCACAAACTCATCGATCGAGTTATCTATGATCTCCTTTAACAGGATATAAATACCGTCATCTGCAGAAGAACCGTCGCCCAATTTCCCTATGTACATGCCCGGACGCAGGCGTATGTGCTCCTGCCAGTCCAGCGTTCGGATATTGTCTTCGGAATAGTTTGCAGAATTAACTTCACTCATATCAGTCTCAATTTGAAAATAATGATTAAAAACCAGTAACTCACAAATTTAACGAAATGGAATTTAATTTGAAAATTTTTATATTTATTTTTCAGTAATAATAAAAAACCGAGCGATTGCCCGGTGTATTTAAATCAGATTAACAGTAAGCTTAGTTACCATCTATCAATCCTCCTAATTTCCCCAAGATACTGCCTTCCTCTTTTGAGCCACTACGACCATATTGAAGAATTTTACCTGCCAAACGACTGATGGGCAAGGTCTGAATCCACACCTTTCCCGGCCCTCTAAGCTGCGCAAAGAACAAACCTTCACCTCCGAAAAGAGTATTTTTGATGCCACCAATCAACTGAATATCGTAAGATACAGATTGCGTAAATGCCACAATACAACCCGTATCGATCTTAAGAATTTCGCCAGGCTGAAGTTCTTTTTCCATCACATAACCGCCACTGTGAACAAAGCACATCCCGTCTCCTTCCAACTTTTGCATAATAAAACCTTCGCCACCAAAAAGCCCCGTTCCCAATTTTCTCTGAAACTCAATCCCAATGGAAACGCCTTTGGCAGCACAGAGAAAACTGTCTTTCTGACAAATGATTTTCTCGCCATAATCAGATAAATTGAGTGGAATAATCTTCCCGGTATAAGGCGCAGCAAAGGAAACGTGACGTTTTTGCGAACTGAAGTTTGTAAAAACCGTCATAAAAAGGCTTTCCCCGGTCAGCATCCTACGACCAGCTGTAAATAATTTGTTCATCAATCCGGAGTTGCTACCATCACCAAACATAGTTTCCATATTGATGCCGTCATTCATCATCATAAAACTCCCCGGCTCTGCAATAACAGCTTCGTTAGGATCCAGTTCTATCTCCAAACATTGCAACTCCTCGCCGTAGATTTTATAATCAATTTCGTGATTTTTCATTTTTTTAGGTTTTTATGGTTAATTCCGATTTTGAAATCTACTAAAACCAAAAGGGATATTAACTCAGTTTTTTATAAATAATCGATAATTTTTTCCAAGGCAATGCCCCGTGAAGCTTTGAGCAGCACATTGCTCTGTTGCACAGGATGTTTTACCAAATAATTAATCAGCTCATCGGTATTTTCAAAAGAGTTACCTGCTTCATTCACCATTTTGAAGTTGGGACCAACCGTAATGATTTCATCAAAACCGCTTGCTTTTGCCAAATCCAGAATATGCTGATGTTCCTGATGACTTTCTGTACCCAACTCCAGCATATCACCAATAATAATCAGTTTGCTGCCTTCAAAAGTTTTAAAATTTTCCAATGATGCCTGCATGCTGCTTGGATTGGCATTATATGTATCTAAAACCAGCGTAAAATGACCTTTTTTCTGAATCTGTGAACGCATATTGGAAGGGAAATAATTTTCCACAGCATCTTTTATCGAAGCCAAATCAATCCCAAAATAAAGACCAAGTGTGACTGCAGCACAGATATTATCATAATTATAATTCCCCGTAAGATTAGAAAAAATATTTGTTTTCTGATAGTCAACGCCTACAAAGTGAGCTTTGTAAACAGGTTGATAATGGTAATCTGATATATCTGCCCCAAATGTGATTTTGTTTGGATAATCCTCTGTTTTCTGTTTCTGAATAGGATCATTCTGATTAGCTAAGATCTTCTGCTCATGAGACATGAGATAATCGTAAAGTTCTGACTTGCCTTTGATAACACCTTCGTAACCACCGAAACCTTCCAGATGGGCTTTACCAAAATTGGTAATGTAACCAATAGTCGGTTTTGCAATTTTACACAAAAACTCTATCTCTTTCTGGTGGTTCGCGCCCATTTCTACCACGGCAATCTGATGTTGCTCTCTCACCGACAAAATTGTAAGCGGAACACCAATATGATTATTAAGATTACCTTTTGTGTACTGAACATTGTATTGCGCTGTCAAAACAGCACTAATCAATTCTTTCGTAGTAGTTTTACCATTGCTTCCTGTAAGCCCTATCACCGGAATTGATAACTTGTCTCTGTGATAAATAGCAAGATTCTGTAAGAACTCTAATGTAGATGGAACATAATAGATATTCTGTTGAGGGTCGGAAAATTTTTTATCTTCAACTATTACTGCTGATGCACCCTTTTCAATAGCTTCGGAAGCTTTCTCCGCTGCATTATAATTATAACCTGAAAATGCAAAGAAAAGATCTCCGCGCTCTATCTTTCTGCTGTCTATTACAATGCGGGAAGACTTCAAAAAAAGAGAATAAAACTCGTTAACATTCATAATTCAAAAATATTAAAATGCACCCATATAAAAACAAAAAACAGCAGAAAAATCTGCTGTTTTAATATCATTAATTTTAGATATTATCTTTTTGTACGGGCTGATTTGGTATTTTTAGCATCCTGTGCTACACGGAAGCCAATCCATCCATAACCTTTTGTCTGGTTTTTGAACCTTCTCTGTCCCGGATCTAGCCAATAAGCAGAATCTAACCAAGAACCACCTTTTACTACCCTGCTGTAATCATTAATTTGCGAGGTTGCAGGTTTTTTATCCTTTTGCAAAACCACATTACCGTTTTTATCAACAATAAACTTAGGTTTTACAGAGTTGTACATATTAAAATCTGTACTGTCACTAGGTGGCGTTCCCCCAGAATCAAGAGAAGACTGATAATCACCATCTCTATAGTTCCTGTTATCTTCTACCACTTTTCTTTCAAATTCGCCAGGGAGACCTTTGTACACCAAACGGCCATCTGCCAAAGTATCGTATTTAATCTCAGTATTGCCTACTTTTTTATAAGAGCCATCCGCATTTTTCACCGCTTCTACAACAACATTTCCTCTGTAATAGTTGAAATCGCTGAATTCCTCATCGATCATTGGTCTGTAGATATCCGCTACCCATTCTGCAACATTACCATACATTCCGTAAATCCCCAAATCATTGGAAGGATATTTTTTAACATCAGAAGTGGTAGGCGAACCATCATTCTTCCAACCTGCAACACCGGAATAATCTCCACGTCCCATTTTGAAATTATCAAGATACATCCCTTTATCACGACCTTTCTTACCCTTTAAATTGGCAATTTCTGTGTTTTTACCCAAGTAATTGTTATATTCTCGGTTTTTCTGAAGCCCAAGCGCTGCAAACTCCCACTCTACTTCAGTAGGAAGCCTGAATTTTTCTACAATGCCAGAAGTGGCATTTCTATTGGCTGCAGCAATCTTTTCATTAGATGTCTTGATGCCACTTTTTTGTTGTAATTTTTTCTTATCAATATATGTATCTAGCTCTGCATCATTGGATTTAAACTTATCCATATTGAAAGTAGAACCAGCCGTAGCCGCTTTGTCTGCGGAATAGATATCTTTTGATATCACACCTTGCCTCATTAGAGCTTTCTCATTGGCTCTTTCTGTAAGCCAATCACAATATTTTGTAGCCTGCAACCAAGAAACACCTACTACAGGATAATAATCCCATTCTGGAGATCTGAAGTATGTCTCGGAGTAATCATTTCTTGAAAGCTTATTATTCCAAACCAATGTATCCGGCAAAGCGCCTGAATAGATATGTTTAAAACTAGGATCTGACGAAGGAAAAACAAACTTCAGCCAAGTAGTATACTCTCTGTATTCTGAATTGGTAATTTCTGTATCACCAATGAAAAACGAGCTTACCTGCATTCTTCTTGGTGTATTGTTCCAATCATGCATTACATTGTCTTCTACCAACCCCATTGTAAAGGTACCACCTTCCACATAAACCATTCCTGGCCATGCTTTAGGCTTCTGTTGTTTGCCAGAGAAGAACCATCCGTCTTTTTCGTTAGGTTTCCACCCGGTTTTACTTACAAAGCCTTTTGTGCCACCACCTTTTTTGGTACCGCCACCACCACAACTCACGAGCAGTATAGACGCACCTAAAGTAATTACAGAAAACAACCTAATTTTTTTCATAATATAATATAGAAATTTTCAGAGTACAAAGAAAAGGAAATTCTTTAATTAATCAAATATTGCATCCTTTTTTTTGATTAAACGCAATTAAATTATTTTTATTATATATCATTTTTTTAAAAAAAACGTTTATTTTGTAATCTTAATAAAAATGTTGATGAAATTAAAGCTTTATACTGTTTTTTTATGCCTCCTTTCTGCATATTTTTCCGCTCAAACAATTACTTTGCAATGGGAAGGTTATAAGGAAAACGATTATGGTACGGAGAAGGTTATTTATCCATTTTTTTCAAACCATGGTTATATTGTCGATAATAATTCTGTGTATGTCACGCTAAGCTATCCTACCGAAAGCCAAATTAATATAGATAAACTGCAGTGGCAGGAACTTTCAGCCAAGGATATTAAAGATCTTAGTGTTAATTCACTATCTGCTACACCATCGGTGAGTATCAGCTACTATTTTGACGACCAGCAGAAGCAAAATGCAAGTATAAAGGCTGAAGCCCTAAAAGCTGAAAATAACAAAATCTACAAACTGGTTTCTTTTGAAATTGTAAAATCAGAAAAAAAAGTAGCGGCACTTTATAAAAAGGGATCCAATAAATCTGGCAGTACAGATAATCCACTAAAATCGGGTACTTTTTACAAAATAAGAGTTGATAAATCAGGTGTTTTCAAAATCACCAAGCAGTTTTTGCAGCAAAATGGTTTGAATCCTTCCAGCATCAATCCAAAAAATTTCCGAATCTATGGCAATGGAGGTTTGATGCTACCTGAATATAACAAAGACAATCGTTACAGCGCACTACAGCAAGATGCGATTCAGGTTGTTGGAGAAGAAGACGGGGTTTGGAATGACGGAGATTATGCCCTTTTTTATGCTCAGGGACCCAATGGTTATAACCTATTTGGATCGGGCAACCGAAGAAAGGATTACCGAAGTGATAAATCCAAAAACGTAGTCAACATCTACGACAATTATGCTTACTATTTTATCAACTTTGATATTGGCCCCGGAGACCGAATATCAGATTTAGATAATAAAGTACCCAATGAGCTTATCAAGCGGTATGATGACTATCAATACATTAATGACGAAAAATATAATCTCGTAAAGGTAGGTCGTATATGGACAGGTGATGTGATAGCGGGATCAAAAGAACTAACTTTTACTACCAAGAGCCCCATACAAGCAGATGATGTCATCAGTTTCAAAACACAGATTATTGCTTATACAGCACAGTTGGGTTCGGCAACATTGTCTTTTAATGGTAATTCTATAACAAAGAATATAGGTGCAAAAGATTCTGATTATTTGCCGTTGCAGCAGCAAGGCTCAATATCCAACGTGACAGGCAATGCCTTAAAATTCAATTACTCTATCAACACAAGTTCTAATCCTAATGCTGCATTTTATTTTGATTATGCAGAAGTCCAATATAAAGAGGATCTAACATTTAATGGCACTCAAATGAATTTTCGTTCTTTTGACATTGATGAGAATACCAACAACCTATATGGTTTCTCTTTAAACAATAGTGCGGGTGCAGAGCAAGTTTGGGATGTTTCCGATGTCACCAGACCTAAAAGAATGGTTAATAAAAATAATCAGAATAATGTATTTAATTTTGGTTATTTGGCGAGCAGCGATGTTTTCAACAATGAGTTTACAGCATTCAAGAGCTCAGCTGCGTTTGAGCCTGCTTTTGTTGGTAAGATAGTCAATCAAGATTTGGCTTCTCTTAGTAATATAGATTACCTCATCATTACGCAGCCTTCTTTTATGTCACAGGCAGAAAGATTGGCAGCTTACCATCGCTCTAACGATAGCTATAATGTTCAGGTGGTAGATGTCAACAAAATCTATAACGAATATAGCAGTGGCGGCAAAGATATTACAGCAATTAGGGATTTTATCACAAAACTTAATACTCCTGCCGGAACCCTAAAATATGTATTACTATTGGGAGATACATCGTATGATTTTAAAAACAGAATATCACCCAATACAGATATACTGCCAAGTTACCAAAGCGAATACAGTGCAGATGTAAAAAGCAGCTATGTCACCGATGATTACTTCGTTATGACTGCACCACAAACTGCTGCCGACATTTCCCAGATTTTACCAGACTTACCTATAGGACGATTACCGGCTGCGAATATTCAAGAAGCTAAAACTCTTATAGATAAAACATTAGCCTATTACAATGCGTTACCCGGGCAATCTAATCCTTTCGGAGAATGGCGTTTAAAGCTTGATTTTGTAGCGGATGATGACTTTGATGGTTCGGGACCTGGTAATATACCAGGACCATTTCACAATCTGGTAGATTACTCGATCAAGCAAACATTTGAAACCAATACCGATAAACCAGAGTACAACATTAAAAAGCTTTATCTAGATGCTTTTCCTGCGGTAACCAGTGCAGGAGGACAACGTTTTCCGCAGGTCAATCAGGCAATTAGCAATGATGTGGGTAACAGTCTTTATCTATTCTACTTTGGGCATGGTGGCGTCAATGGCTGGGCTCAGGAACGGGTATTAACCTCTGCAGAAGTTCAGGGGTTTAATAATTTCACCCCGGTTTATAGCCGTTTTCCTCTGGTATCTACCATCACCTGTGAGTTTACTCTGTGGGATGACCCTGCTACCAATTCCGTTGGAGAACAAATGATAAAACATGCAACAGGTGGTGCTGCCACAATGATTACATCCAGCCGCGCTATATCTGTGGATTACGGCAGAAAACTAACTCCTCTCTTCACTGAAAGCCTTTTTAAACTGGATCCGGTGACAAAAGATTTCGCACCATTGGGAGATGCGCATCTGGCAGCCAAAAGACAATATGCGGCCACGTATTTTCCTGGTAACCCTACCGCATCTGTTACGGATCACCTTCGGGTTAATTTTTTAGGAGACCCCGCTATGAAACTTAGCAGACCAAAAAATCTCATTACAATAGACCATGTAGATTCACCGGATCCAACTAAAATTAGAGCGCTTGATTTTGTAAAAGTGACCGGCCACATATCAAAAGTTGATGGAAGCCCTGATAATAGTTTTAACGGACGTGTTGCAATTAATATTTTTGATAAAAAAATCACAAAAACAACCCTTAACAATGATAATCTTCCCGGATTGGCCAATAAACTGACTTTTCAGGAAGAGCCGAGTGCCATAGTAAAAGCTTCTGGAAAAGTAGTAAACGGTCAGTTTTTAGTTGAATTTTATGTTCCAAAAGATATTAACTATACTGTTGGAGAGGGTCGCTTGATGGCTTATGCCGATAATTTTGAGAGCAAGGGCGCCGGATCTGGAAAAAGTAGTTTTGATGTGTTCGCAAATAAAGCCACAATAGTTGGCGACATTAATCCCAATGGTATTAATGATACAGAACCCCCTACTGTCAATCTTTATATGAACAACATCAACTTTGCAAATGGTGGCATCACAAACCAAAACCCAACATTGCTGGCATGTGTTAAAGATAATATGGGAATCAATTCCACAGGATCCGGTATTGGTCACGATATTACATTCGTTTTGGATGGTGATGTTGTGAATACGACAGCTATTAATGATTACTTTTCCTCTGGAGATGGGAACGGCTGCACCAGTAATCTGGCAGATTATCAAAAAGGTTCTGTGACATTCCCACTTAAAAACCTTAAACCCGGGGAGCACCAGTTGGTTTTTAAAGTTTGGGACATCAACAATAATTCCACCTCATCTACGTTAAACTTTATAGTAAAAGATGAATCTGAAAAAAAACTGATTGTTAACAGGCTGCTCAACTGGCCAAATCCTTTTACCAACAAGACCTACGTACAGTTTGAACATAATTGTGATGACATCCTAGATGTGAATGTTCAGATTTACACTATTACGGGGAAAATTGTGAGAACCATGTCTGCAACGGTATCCGCAGAAAAATCCCTGGAGGGATTTAGGACACCGAGACAGGCGATAGAATGGGATGGTAAAGACGATTTTGGCGATACAGTAGCTAAAGGAACTTATATTTTTAAGATCTTTGCACGCAGCCAAAACCAGGAAAAATGTACTGGAGGTGCGACTGCGGTTGAAAAAATGGTATTACTAAAATAAAAAATAAACATATTGGTAAACTTTACCTTAAAAGAAAAAAAATGAATTTCACAAAACGACTATTTTTAGGTTTGGGACTTGCTGCAGGTGCTGTAGCGTATGCCCAAAGTAATCAAACCGTACTAACCGGTGCAGTTTTCTTACGAGTATCTCCGGATGCCAGATCCGGTGGTATGGGTGATCAAGGTGTAGCTACAAGCACAGACGTTTTTTCACAATATTGGAATGCTGCAAAATATCCTTTCAGCAAAGTATCTTCGGGGGTTGGTCTTAACTACACGCCGTGGTTAAGCAAAATCACCAATGACACTTTCCTATTTTATCTGCCTTTTTACACCTTTATTGGTGATGATGAACGCTCTACTATTAGTGCGAGTATCAATTACTTCAATATGGGAGAAGTACAACTAAGCGAATTACCAATTGGAGGATCTGGGGAACCCATTAACCTGGGAACTTCTACCCCAAATGAATTCTCTGTAGATGTTGCTTATGCCTTAAAATTATCAGACAACTACTCCATGGCTGTTACCGGTAAATTTATAAGATCAGATATTGGAGGTGGTTTCAATTCCAATAGTACGTTAAAAGCGTCTAACACTTTTGCAGTAGACGTTTCTGGTTACTATATGTCTCCTAAGCATGAAAGTATCAGCGGTTACGAAGGCCGTGTAAAAGGTGGATGGTCAGTACAAAACCTGGGTCCAAGACTAGATTATACCGGAGATGAAAATTCAAGGTCTTATCTTCCTACCATCGCGAGATTAGGGATTGGATATGATTTATTAATTGATGACCAGAACCGTTTTAGCCTTAGTGGAGAAGCATCCAAACTCTTAGTTCCCGGACCAGATCAGACAACGGGAATTATCCCGAATGTAGGAGTGATGGAAGGTATCGGCAAATCCTTTAGTAACAAAAAAAGTATCATGTTCAGTGGTGCTGCAGAGTACTCCTATGATGATGCCTTTGCACTGCGTGCCGGTTATTTTGCAGAATCTCCAGAACAAGGTTCTCGCCAATATGCAACTGTGGGCGTAGGTCTTAAGTACGCATCATTTGGTTTGGATCTTTCTTACCTCATCAACACTTCCAAAATTAATACAGCACTAGACAATACACTTAGATTTGGCCTAACTTGGAATATTGGCAGCGAGACTTCCAATGCACAAGATTATTAAGCATAGATTAATTTTCGAAACATCATTTGCCAAAGCCTTCGCTTTGGCATTTTTTTTTGTTAACATTCAGCTGTTAACTTGTCAAAGACGCTTCCACAAGATTAGTTTGTGTAAATTTGCAATATGAACTATAGTTCCGAACTCAAAAAATTTTTAACAAGCCAATATATCTATTCCGGAGCAAGAATTGCGCTGGCGATAGTAATACCCAGCATTATTCTGGCGCAGTTTGGCTTGCTGAAAGAGTTTTTCCTTTTTCCGCTCGGGACAAGCTTCGTAGGACTTACGGATCAGCCAGGACCTTTTATAAGAAGGCGAAATACGCTCATCATATCAGTCATCACATTTTCGTTAATAGCCATCATCGCCAGCCTTGTTAAAGTTTCACCTATTGCTGTATATCTGGAGATTATTATTTTCGGGTTCTTTTTCTCGATGATTGGTGTATACGGATCGCGGCTCGCAACATTTGGATCATTATCCTTAGTCGTACTCAGCATCTTTATAGACGGTCATCTTACCGGTGATGATATTATTAAAAGCACCGTTATATTTTTCCTGGGATGCTCTTGGTTTTTTGCGGTGTTTATGGTAGTTTCAACATTACAACCCTACAAACTGGCGGGTCAGGTGGTGGGAGAAAATTATCTTGAATTAGCAGATTATCTGCGCATAAAAGCTAAATATTATACTAAGAATCCTGATTTTGACACCCTACTCAACCAATTGATTGCGCAGCAGATCAAAATCAAAAACCATCAGGAAGACACGCGGGAAATTGTTTTCAAAACACGGAAAATCGTTAATGAGTCTACTACGCAGAGTCGAATACTGATGTTGATGTTCCTCAATTCGATTGATTTGTATGACAAAATGCTGACCACCGAGAATGATTACAAGAGAATGCACGAGATGTTTGGCGACACTACACTTCTCGAAAAAATTCATGATTTTCTTTTGACAATGGCTAATGAGATTAGCAACCTAGGCATCGCTTTGCAAAGTGGCTCCCCGTTTAAACAAAGCGCCAATTTTGATGCATCTCTCAAAAGTATCTACGATGAGTTTTTTGATTTTCGGGCCAGTCATTTTTCGCCACAGGCTATGGAAGACTTTATGATGATGCGCCTCATCATCATGCGGGTTACAGAAATTACCGACGAGGTAAAAACTATTATGAAGGTCAATTCCCAAGATGTTAAACTGGCAAAAAGTTTATCTTCGGGCTTGGATTATTCTAAGTTTTTGCCCAAGGAGGAAAAACTGAATTACAAAATCTTTATCTCTAACTTTTCACTCAACTCCGGTCACTTCCGACACGCAATCCGCGTGACTATTGCCCTGTTGATTGGATATATCGTTTCTAAGTTTGAAATATTGGGTATAGGACATTCTTACTGGATTCTTATCACCATTATAGCCATTTTGAAACCGGCCTATGCCACAACCAAACACCGCAACCTGCTGCGGCTCTATGGAACATTGATTGGCGCGCTTGTGGCCTATGCTGTTTTATATTTTGTAAAAGAACCTGCGGTCCTTCTTGTAGTAATGCTAAGCAGCATGATAATGTGCTTTAGCCTGCTGAAGTCCAATTATTTTTGGGCCGTTCTTTTTATGACAATTTACATCTTCATGTCCTTCAACTTTCTGCGGCCGAGTAATGTCAATTTGATTTTTAAAGACCGTTTGCTGGACACCATGATTGCTGGTGCAGTCACCTTTTTGGTTGCTTATTTTATCCTGCCGGTTTGGGGACATACACAGAATATTGATCTGATGAAAAAATCATCGAGAAGCAATTTGGATTATTTCCGCTTCGTGATTGATCACTTCTTGGTGAATGACATTAAAGATGAAGAGTTCCGGCTAAAGAGAAAAAATGCCATTATAGACCTCGCTAACCTATCCGACAACTTCCAGAGAATGATCTCCGATCCCAAAAATCAGCAGCGGAAACTGGAAACCGTCCATCAATTTGTTACTACAACGCACCTGATAACGGCTTATACAGCATCGCTGTCCCAATATGCCAAATCCGGACACAGCTTTCCGGAAATTGATTTTGAAAAATGGAAAATCAAGATATCGGCAGAGATGTTGCGCACTTCAGCACTGCTCTATAAAAAGGATTTGGATGAGCAAACACGTTCACAAAGTCATATAAAACCAGAGGACCATGTGACCGACCTGCTAGAAAAACGACGCGCAGAATTGGAAAGCCAAGCACTTTCTAACGAAAAAACCTTTACCATAACCCATCTTACAGAGATCAAAAATATCAGGGAATTGCTGGAGCTAATCTACGATGTTGCCAAAGACCAGCGTAAAATTATTGAACAATACCTCTCCTATATCTCAAATCCAGAGGTTACTAAGGTTAGGGTGTAAATTGTTGTAATAATTTTGCGAAAGTTTCAAATCTCTTCTACAATCGCCAAACAGTAGTTCTCAAAAAATGAAATTTTTGCGTTGAAAAAATCCTCATTGTTATCATCATACACTCTGCTCTTTACACAAAAGCTGTTTGACAGGGCAAATGGTAATACCTCGTAATGCTTTTTGAGTGACCAATGCTTGCTGTGGTGGATTTTGTAAAGGGCCTCTTTCACACTCCATATTGCAGTCAAATAATCAACCTCTTTATGATGGTTTATGTAGCAGTCTTCATTAAGGATGAATTTGTGCCTGATTGCCTTTATTTTTTCTTTACGCTTTTCCAAATCCACACCCACTTTGTTTTTGGATACAGCTACTGCAGCCATAGGAAAAGAATGGCTTACAGAAATGTTGAAATTATTTGGAACAAGGTAGGGTTCGCCATTCTCTTTATAAAGGATTTTGTGATGAGGCAAAATGGTTTTCAGCATTTTCCGCACCATTAGTGTTTCCGCAATTTTATTTTTATGATATCCCAAAACCCTTTCTTTTTCTTCAGCTGCCAACAAAATATTGGCATCAAGCGGTTCATCTCTGTCATAATGCCAAATAAGCAATGTTACAGAATCTGAGGAAAAATCTTTGTAAAGTGGCATGTTGTCTTAAAATGCTAAAATTACAAAAATGGAGAAATCCTACAAAATTTAGCTTTGGTAAAAAAACTCCTTAAAAATGCCTTAAAAATACATTGTTAAGATTATTTTAACACAGTTGCGTAGTAAATTTGCGGCATAGAATGAGAAAGGGAATTGTTTATCTGCTAATGAGTATATTTCTGCTATTTGTAGCAGAAAACAGCCATAGCCTTGATATTCAAACTGATAATAGCAGTATGACTATCAATTTACATTTTTTTTCTTTTTCAAAAAAAATTCACCTAAATCAATCTTTTTCTAAAAATACAGCTAAGCATATTGCTGATTCTGTAGATTTTACAGAAGACAATGCTTTTGGTAGAGCCAATACTGATCTGATGTCATCAGCATTATTTGCTTTATCAGTAACCTCCGTCATTTTTTTGATTAGCAGAGCGTACTTGTGCTGTTATAATGTTGTCATTTTATTTCCCAGTTCTATTAAACGGTACCTACTCCTCAGGTCTATCCAAATCTAGAATGATGGTGTAATGTAACATATCATTTGCTTAACATATTTTACATTATTTTCCCATACCTTTGCCGAATAATTATAAAACCAATAGATTTATTTACATTTATAATATTATTCGTTCGTAATTCAATTAAAAAAAATAAATTTTATCAAAAATGAAAAGAGTCACATTTACTCTTATTCTCAGCAGTTTGCTGATCATCTTCAGTTGTAAGGAAAAGAAAGAAGAAAAAGAAGAGGCTACAGTCTATCCCTCTACCACGCCGGTACGTATGGACACTGTTATTACCAAAGACTACGTGGCCCAAATACAATCCCTTAAAAATATAGAGGTGCGTGCACAGGAAAAAGGCTTCCTTGAAAAAATATATGTGGATGAGGGGCAATATGTACATGCCGGACAAACGCTGTTTAGAATTATGCCGCAAATTTATCAGGCGGAACTGATGAAGGCACAGGCTGAAGTGGCACAGGCCAAGATAGAACTTCAAAATGCCAGCACGCTAGCCAGCAACAATATCGTATCTAAAAATGAGCGCGCGATGGCTAAAGCAAAATTGGATGCTGCCAATGCAGAGGCAAGACTGGCAGGTATTCATCTCAATTTCACCACCATCAAGGCACCTTTCTCTGGGTTTATCAACAGGTTACCTCTAAAATTGGGAAGTCTTGTGAACGAAGGCGATCTGCTTACCAGCCTATCCGACAATACGGGTGTTTACGCTTATTTTAATGTTTCGGAACCTGAGTATCTTAATTATCAAATGCATTCTTCAGAAAGGGGAAGTAATCAAGTTGCCCTCATTATGGCCAACGGAGAAGCGCTACCAGATAAAGGCACCATTACCAATATAGAAGGTGAGTTTGATAACGAAACGGGAAATATTGCCTTCCGTGCCAAGTTTCCCAACCCAAATCAATTGTTGAGAAATGGCGAAACCGGTAAAGTACAGATGACGGTACCTCTTAAAAATGCAATGATTATCCCACAAAAAGCCACTTACGAAATACAGGATCAGACTTATGTATTTGTGGTGGACAAAAACGGAAAAGCGCAATCAAGAAACGTTAAAATCGCATACGAATTGCCAGACATCTACGTGATTTCATCAGGCTTGGATTTAAATGATAAATTCCTTCTGGAAGGTGTACAAAAGGTAAAAGATGACCAAAAAGTACAAACCAAGCCACAGGATCCGAAAAAGGTACTCCAATCCCTTAAACTGGAAGCTAACTAGAAACATAACGGATATTGTAATATTGATGAATAATGAGATTCCACTCAAATTTCATCAACCAACATTTATCTTCTAACAATATAATTTTTTATGTTTAAAAAATTTATTCGCAGACCTGTTCTGTCGATCGTGATCTCACTGATCATCGTCTTTTTGGGGATTTTATCTATGCTAAAACTCCCTGTCACCCAATTTCCGTCCATCTCTCCGCCAAAAGTAAATATTGTTGCAGATTATCCCGGCGCCAATAATGAGTTGATGATCAAATCTGTAGTGATTCCCTTGGAAAGAGGCCTTAATGGTATTCCGGGGATGAAATATATGGCTTCCAGTGCCGGAAATGATGGTGAAGCTAACATTCAGGTGGTTTTTGACCTTGGCACAGATCCCAATGTAGCGGCCGTCAACGTACAAAACCGTGTATCATCGGTTGTTAACAAGCTACCGCCTCTTGTAGTGCGGGAAGGTGTTAAAATTACCCGAGAGGAGCCCAACATGCTCATGTATATCAACTTGTACAGTGATGATCCAAAAGCGGATCAGAAATTTCTCTTCAACTACGCCGATATCAATGTGATGTCTGAACTGAAGAGGATAAACGGTGTTGGCTTTGCTGACATCTTGGGAACCAGAGAATATGCAATGCGTGTATGGCTGAAACCTGACCGTATGACTGCCTATGACATTTCATCTGATGAGGTAATGCAGGCTCTTAATGAGCAAAGTATCGAAGCTTCTCCTGGTAAAACGGGAGAGAGTTCCGGTAAACGGTCTCAGTCTTTCGAATATATTTTGAAGTATCCAGGTCGTTTTAGCAATGAGAAGGATTATGGCAATATTATTCTTAAATCTAACTCAAACGGCGAATTTGTGAGGCTGAAAGATATTGCAGATATAGAGTTTGGTTCATCCATGTACGACATCTACTCTACCCTGAATGGGAAACCTTCTGCGGCAATTACTATCAAACAATCTTATGGATCTAACGCCAGCGATGTTATCAAGAATGTAAAAGGGCTGATGCAGGATCTTCAAAAAACAAGTTTTCCGAAGGGAATGCATTATGAAATCAGTTATGACGTTTCGCGCTTTTTGGATGCGTCTATAGAAAAAGTAGTGCATACACTTTTTGAAGCTTTTATCCTTGTGGCAATCGTTGTATTCCTCTTCTTGGGCGACTGGCGTTCCACACTTATACCCACTATTGCCGTACCGGTATCATTAATAGGAACATTTGCCGTGATGTCCGCTTTTGGAATTACGCTGAATCTAATTTCCCTATTTGCATTGGTAATGGCCATCGGGATTGTGGTGGATGACGCCATTGTGGTGATTGAGGCCGTCCATGCGAAGATGGAGGAAAAAAATCTCTCGCCGCTCAAGGCGACAGAAGAGGCCATGCACGAGATCAGTGGCGCAATTATCGCCATCACATTGGTAATGGCTTCGGTATTTATCCCGGTAGCATTTATGTCAGGTCCGGTAGGGGTATTTTACCGTCAGTTCTCTATTACCATGGTTTCCTCTATTATTTTATCGGGAATTGTTGCCTTAACTTTGACGCCTGCACTGTGCGCCCTGTTCTTGAGAAGTCACCATGGCAAAGAACAAAAACCGACTCCTATCAACAGATTCTTACATGGTTTCAATAACCTTTTCACAATTGGTGCTGGTAAATATCACAATTTGCTTACAAAAGTGGTTACCCGTAAAATGGTTACATTACCCTTGTTGCTGATTTTTTGTCTCGGCATATTTTTCATAAGCAACAAACTTCCTACAGGATTTATCCCTAGTGAAGACCAAGGGATGATCTATGCTATTATCCAAACACCTCCGGGATCTACATTGGAAAGGACAAACCAAGTTGCTTTGCAGCTTCAAAAAGCATCCGAAGGGATAGACGGAGTATCTTCAGTTTCATCATTGGCAGGATATGAAATCTTGACAGAAGGAACCGGCTCTAACTCGGGAACTTGTCTTATCAACTTAAAAAGCTGGGAAGACAGAAAAGAATCTGCATCAGAAATTATAGAACAACTAGAGAAAAAAGCGAAAGAAATACCTGGTGCCAATATCGAATTCTTTCAACCGCCATCCATTCCTGGCTACGGTGCTGCAGGTGGTTTTGAGTTGCGACTATTGGATAAAGCCGGTAGTGGCGACTATCACAAAATGGAAAAAGTGAGTAATGATTTTGTAAAAGAGCTCAAAAAACGTCCAGAGCTGGGTTCTGCCTTCACCTTCTACTCTGCCAGTTTTCCGCAATATATGCTTAAAATAGATAATGATCTCGCCGAGCAAAAAGGCGTAAGCATAGAAAAAGCAATGGATAACCTTTCCACATTGATAGGATCTGATTACGAAACCAGTTTCATCCGTTTTGACAGGCCATATAAAGTAATCGTACAGTCGGGCCCACAATACAGGGCCTTACCTAGCGACATCCTCAAACTTTATGTGAAAAATGACCAAGGTCAAATGGTGCCATACTCCGCATTTATGCATCTGGAAAAAGTGTACGGATTGTCTGAAATGACAAGGCATAATATGTATAATTCTGCTGAAGTAAGTGGGACACCTGCGCCGGGATACAGTTCTGGAGATGCGATAAAAGCCATTCAAGAAGTGGCTGACAAAACTCTTCCAAGAGGATTTGGTATCGACTGGGCTGGTATTTCAAAAGATGAAGTATCCCGAGGCAACGAGGCCATCTATATCTTCCTCGTATGTCTTGGTTTTGTTTACCTCATTCTTTCTGCACAATATGAAAGTTTTGTATTACCATTACCTATTATTTTCTCTTTACCTACAGGGATTTTCGGAGCCTTCCTCTGCCTTTACCTTTTAGGTTTGGAAAATAACATCTATGCCCAGGTGGCCATGGTGATGCTCATCGGGTTACTGGGGAAAAACGCGGTATTGATTGTCGAATTCGCGGTTCAGAAGAAGGCTGCCGAAGGTTTATCTACACGGGATGCCGCTCTGGAAGGTGCAGCACTGCGTTTCCGTCCGATTTTGATGACTTCGTTCGCTTTTATTGCGGGTCTTATTCCATTAGCATTGGCTACAGGGCCAGGCGCAGTAGGTAACAGAACAATTGGTACGGCAGCAGCGGGAGGAATGTTAATCGGTACAGTATTCGGGCTAATGATTATTCCGGGATTATATTACATCTTTGCTAATCTGGCCGCTAAAACCAAATTGACTTACTACGAAGAAGAACATCCATTTACAGAAAATACAGAACCATACAAGCATGATGGAAAATTTGAAGATCAATAAAAACATAATACGCACCGCATTCATTTCATTAGTATTGATTGGATGCAAAGCCCCGATGGCTACCAAAGTCCAGGATCGGATTAAGGAAACCTTGCCACAGAACTTTGAGAATAGTCAAAATAATTCTCAAAGTAACTCGGGAATTACCCCTTGGAAAGAATTTTTTACCGATAAAAACCTAGTCAATCTGATTGATGAGGCTCTTAAAAATAACCAGGACCTACTGATCACCCTTCAGCAAATTGAAATGGCAAAAAGTGATGTTCTGTATAAAAATGGACGTCTTAAACCTACAGTTGCAGCTAGACTGGGTGCCGGTATTTCAAAAAGTGGACGTTATACTTCTCAGGGAGCTGGTGATGCATCTACAGAAATGGAGCCCGGTAAAGCTGTCCCAGAGAACCTCGGAAGTTTTTCTGGAGGACTGGTCGCAGACTGGGAAGTAGATATCTGGCACAAGCTGAGAACCGAAAAGAAATCAGCCGTTGCGCACTATCTGTCTACGGTAGAAGGAAAGAATTTTGTACTGTCTAGCCTTATTGCAGAAGTGGCTGACAGTTACTATGAATTGCTCGCATTCGATAATCAGTTGGACATCATCCATCAGTATATCGACTTACAGAAGAAAGCCTTGGAAATCGCAAAAATCCAAAAGCAGGCGATGGCTGCCACGGAATTGGCGGTTAAAAAATTCGAAGCAGAACTGGCAAAATCCAATGCAACGGAATATGATCTGAAGCAGCAAATTACAGAAAAGGAAAACGAAATCAATGCGTTGCTGGGGCGTTACCCACAACCTATTGTAAGAGCCAAAGAAAGTTTTATGGGTATTGTTCCGCAAACGGTTTACACAGGGATTCCTTCCCAACTTTTAGCCAACAGACCGGATATTAAACAGGCCGAGCTGGAGCTGGAAGCGGCTAAACTGGATGTAGAAGCGGCCAGAAAAGAATTTTACCCAAGCTTGGACATCAATGCAACATTAGGACTTGAGGCTTTTAAACCTTCGTACCTAGTAAAAATGCCGGAATCTATGGCTTATAATTTGGCAGGTGAGCTGGCGGGGCCATTAATTAATAAAAGTGCCATTCAGGCTCAGTTTAAATCTGCTGATGCAAGACAAATTCAGGCACTGTATGAGTATGATAAAACAATTTTAAGCGCCTATTTGGATATTACCAATCAAATGTCGGCAATCAAAAACCTGGATCAATACTACCAGATGAAAGCCAAAGAATCCAAAGCTTTGGAAGAAGGCATCGATATTGCCAACCAACTTTTCCGAAACTCGCGTGCCGATTATCTGGAAGTGTTGATGAATCAGCGCGATGCCCTAGATGCCAAAATGGAACTGATAGATGCCAAGCAAAGACAGCTAAGCACGGTGGTAGACATTTATAAAAGCTTAGGCGGCGGCTGGAAATAAAGAAGCATTCATTTTTTCTCTCTAGAAAGAAAGGCTTAGTTTGTAAAAAACTAAGCCTTTCGCATTTAACAAGAAAAATCAATTGTAGTCGATTTAAAATAAATAACATTTATAACATGCTCAATCATAATAAGAGCTATCCTTTCTGTTTTTGTATCTTGATTATAAGTTGTAATTTTGGACTTTAATTTTCAATATATTTTAATTGTAGATATGATTACAACAACACAATACGTTCCTTACAAAGTTAAGGACATTTCCTTAGCCGAATGGGGAAGAAAAGAAATTACTTTGGCAGAAGCCGAAATGCCTGGTTTAATGGCCATCCGTGAAGAATACGGACCATCTCAGCCACTTAAAGGCGCTAGAATTGCAGGATGTCTTCACATGACCATCCAGACTGCCGTTTTGATAGAAACTCTGGTAGCTTTGGGTGCAGAAGTGACTTGGTCTTCTTGTAATATTTTCTCTACCCAAGACCATGCTGCTGCTGCTATTGCTGCTGCCGGAATCCCGGTTTATGCATGGAAAGGTCTTAATGAGGAAGAATTTGACTGGTGCATCGAGCAAACACTTTTCTTTGGAGAAGACAGAAAACCATTGAACATGATTTTGGATGATGGTGGAGATTTGACAAATATGGTTTTTGATAAATATCCTGAGTTTACTAAAGATATCAAAGGACTTTCCGAAGAAACAACAACTGGCGTTCACCGACTTTACGAAAGAATGAAAAACGGCACATTGGTCATTCCTGCCATCAATGTTAATGACTCTGTAACCAAATCTAAATTTGATAACAAGTATGGATGTAGAGAATCTGCAGTAGATGCCATCAGAAGAGCGACTGACGTGATGTTGGCAGGCAAAAGAGTGGTTGTTTGCGGATACGGCGATGTAGGTAAAGGAACTGCGGCATCTTTCCGAGGAGCTGGTTCTATTGTTACAGTTACAGAAATCGACCCTATCTGTGCGCTACAAGCGGCAATGGACGGTTATGAAGTAAAAAGACTAGACACTGTTGTTGACAACGCCGATATCGTGATTACAACAACTGGTAACTTCAACATTGTAAGAGGTGAGCATTTCAAAAAAATGAAAGACAAAACCATCGTTTGTAACATCGGCCACTTCGATAACGAAATTGATATGGCTTGGCTAAATGCCAACTATGGTGCTACAAAATCAGAGGTAAAACCTCAGGTGGATATTTATACTGTAGAGGGCAAAGAAATCATCATCCTTGCAGAAGGCCGATTGGTAAACCTTGGCTGTGCTACTGGTCACCCGTCTTTTGTAATGAGTAATTCGTTCTCTAACCAGACATTGGCTCAGATCGAACTTTGGACGAATTCTGCAGCTTATGGAAACGAAGTATATATGCTACCTAAACATCTGGATGAAAAAGTAGCTGCACTTCACCTTAAAAAATTGAGCGTAGAGTTGGAAACGCTTTCCCAGGAACAGGCTAACTATATTGGGGTATCTGTAGAAGGACCTTTTAAACCAGAATATTACAGATACTAATGTCTGCAACATAAGATCATTGTACAAAATACTGTATTTTTAATCTTTCAGTATAATCAGAGCAAGCTATTTTGCTCTGATTTTTTTGTGGAATAACCAATAAAAAATCCACCAAACAAGTGGTGGATTATATCTTTTAAAGAAACAATTTTTATTTTGTCCGCTCGATGATTTTTTTAACCGCTTTTGCAACAGCTTCGGCATCAATCTGATATTTTTTCATCAGTTCAGCCGGTGTCCCCGATTCTCCAAAAGTATCGTTGACAGCAACAAATTCCTGAGGCGTTGGTCTTCTTCTGGCCAACATTCCGGCAACTGATTCGCCTAGACCTCCCAAATAATTATGCTCTTCTGCAGTTACTAGTTTACCAGTTTTCTCTACAGATTTCAGGATAATTTCCTCATCCAATGGCTTAATTGTATGGATATTGATGATCTCACAAGATATCCCTTCCTTTTCCAGTTCTTCCGCCGCCAATAATGATTCCCAAACCAAATGCCCGGTTGCTACGATGGTTACATCTGTACCTTCCTGCAAAAGAATCCCCTTTCCAATTTCAAAAGGCATATCTTCCGGAATAAAGACAGGAACTACAGGACGCCCAAACCTGAGATAAACAGGGCCATTATGTTCTGCAGCAGCCAAAGTTGCAGCCTTGGTCTGGTTATAATCGCAAGGGTTGATGACCGTCATGCATGGTAACATTTTCATCATCCCTATATCTTCCAAAACCTGATGCGTAGCACCATCTTCGCCCAAAGTAAGACCTGCGTGTGATGCCGCAATCTTAACATTTTTGTTGGAATAAGCGATGGATTGCCGAATCTGGTCATAAACCCGAGACGTGGCAAAATTGGCAAAAGTCCCAGCAAAAGGGATTTTCCCGTTAATAGTAAGTCCAGCTGCAAGACCCATCATATTGGCTTCAGCAATCCCAGTCTGGAAAAAGCGTTCTGGTGCTTTTTCTATAAATTTCTCCATTTTAAGAGAGCCAATAAGATCCGCACAAAGTGCCACAACATTGGGGTTTTTATCGGCCAACTCCGCCAAACCAGCTCCGAAGCCAGATCTTGTATCTTTTTTTTCTATGTATGTATATTTCATTTTGTTATAATTGATGGATGGTAATTGATAAATGATTTTTAGAGTGTTTAAAAATCATTATTATTTCTTTTAATAATCAGATAATTCGTCCAATGTCAATTGTTGCAAAGCTTTTTCCAATTGTTCATCATTAGGCGCTTTCCCATGCCATGAGTGGCTTCCCATCATATAATCTACACCTTGTCCCATCTCGGTATGCAGCAGGATTACCACTGGTTTTCCTTTTCCTGTTTCGGATTTTGCTTTATTAAGAATAGCGATGACAGCTTCCAAATCATTACCATTTTTCTCTTCCAAAACCAACCATCCAAATGCTTCCAGTTTGGCATGAAGGTCGCCTAAAGACAATACATCATCTGTATCACCATCAATCTGTCTTCCGTTATAATCTACTGTTGCGATAATGTTGTCAACCTTCTTGGCTGCTGCGTACATAAAAGCTTCCCAAACCTGGCCTTCCTGAAGTTCGCCATCGCCATGCAGTGTGTAAACCAATGCCTTATCATCATCAAGTTTTTTACCCTGTGCAGCACCTAAAGCCACAGACAAGCCCTGACCTAAAGATCCCGAAGCTACACGAATCCCCGGCAAGCCCTCATGCGTAGTGGGATGGCCTTGCAATCTGGAATTCAACTTTCTGAATGTAGCTAATTCTGCTACCGGAAAGAAATCAAATCTGGCCAGCGTGCTGTAAAATACGGGTGAAATATGGCCATTGGAAAGGAAAAAGAGATCTTCATTTTTACCTTCCATTGTAAATGGGAGTTTATAGTTCATAATGTCACCGTACAATGCCACAAAAAACTCTGTACATCCCAAAGATCCGCCAGGGTGGCCACTATTAACGGCATGAACCATTCTCAGAATATCTCGTCTGATTTGTGTAGAAAGGCTTTTCAGCTCTTCGATTGATTTGCTCATTTTTTTAGATTTACTTTCTGGCGAAAATACGACTTTTTTATGAGGTCAAGAAATGATCTTTGATGGCTTCTATATACAAAAAAAACCGCTCAAAAGAGCGGTTCAGTTTTATTGGAAAAGCAAAATTACTTGCTAAACTTGTAAGTTAAACCAAACTGAAATACACCATTTCTGGATGCATCTCCTTCGTTATTCTTAATAATATCGGTAGCACCAGCTACGTATCTTAAGTTAGCACCAAAATTAGATGTAAAATCATAACCTGCACCAAGACCTACTCCGAAATCAAAACCGTTTAGAGAGTTTTTAATATCTAAAGAATTGCCACCTGCTTTAGTTTTTGCGCTAATTAAAAAACTAAATTCTGGACCAGCTTCAAGGTAAAATTGTGGTGTTGCTTTGTATTGGAACATCACAGGTACAGAGATATAATCCAAGTTAGCGGTAGCATCTACAGGGCCTTTAGATTTTGCACCTTTTCCGTTGTAAAGAACTTCTGGCTGGATGTTGAAAGATTCTGCTAAAGGAACATTTACAAAAGCACCACCATAGAACCCAAATTTTGATTTGCTTTCATCGGAATGCGAAATACTTGAAATATTTCCGCCTGCTTTCAAACCAAAAGTTTGAGCATTAGACAAACCAAAAACTGCTACTGCAGCAGCTAAAAATAATTTTTTCATAGTTGTTATTTTAAATTATTAATAATGAATTTTAATTTTATTAACATTCAATTAATACTGCAAAATTAAAATTATATTTTGAAAAACATCAACATTTGTGAAAATTTTACTTTTTCTCGCTGTTATTGTAAGCCACAATAATCTTTTTAACCACGGGATGACGTACCACATCTTCTTCTGTAAGATGCACAAATCCAATTTCTTCCACATCTTTCAGGATATGCATGGCTTCTTTGAGTCCACTCTGCTGCTTTGGCGGTAAATCAATCTGGCTAGGATCTCCGGTGATAATAAACTTGGCATTCATCCCCATCCTTGTCAGGAACATTTTCATTTGTGAATGAGTGGTGTTCTGTGCCTCATCCAGAATAACGAAAGCTTCATCCAATGTTCGCCCACGCATAAAAGCCAATGGCGCTACTTCTATCACCTTCTTCTCAATAAATCCTTCCAGCTTCTCATGCGGAATCATATCGCGCAGAGCATCATACAAAGGTTGCAAGTAAGGATCCAACTTTTCTTTTAGGTCACCAGGCAAAAACCCAAGGCTCTCCCCTGCTTCCACAGCCGGTCGCGTGAGTATAATTCTTTTAACCTCCTTATCCCTAAGGGCGCGGACTGCCAGTGCAACACTGGTATAAGTTTTCCCTGTACCAGCCGGGCCAATGGCAAAAACCATATCTTTTTTCTCAGAGGTTTTTACCAGTTTTTTGAGGTTAGTGGTTTTAGCCTTGATAACTTTACCATTTACACCTTTTACGATAATATCCTGGTCAAACACCAATTGTTTTTCTGAATCATCCTTCAGTCTTAACAAAGACTCCAGATGTTTGAGGTCTATCGAGTTATGTTTGGTTATATAGGCAGATATGTCATCTAGTTTTTGCTTCAGCAGGTCCAGCGTTTCGCGGTTCCCCATTGCAAAAATAAAATTATCCCGGCCGGTAATCTTAAGCGTTGGGAAGCTGGATTTTATCAGATTGAAATTCTGGTTCTGAACACCATAGAAGGTTTTACTGTTGATCCCTTCCAGTTCATAAGTGATTTCGAACATAAAAATTATTAGTGATTAGTCTAACAAATATATGAATAGATTTGGGATCTGATGCTTCTTTCAAATTTGAATTATATTAAATTTGCATCAAAATCAAATTATATGTCCGTCATTACACTTACCTCAGATTACGGTCTTGTGGATCATCGTGTTGCCAGCATCAAGGGGAAAATCCTAAGCTGGAACCAGGATGTAAAAGTTGTGGATATCAGCCACAGCATAATGGCTTATAATCTTTTACAAACGGCCTACATTGTGCGGAATGCTTACAAATTCTTCCCAGAAGGCAGCATCCATATCATTTCGGTAGACAGCTTTTACCATAAATCAAGGCGCAATATTATCACAAAGATTGATGGTCATTATTTTATCTCTGCCGATAATGGCATCACTAGTCTTATCTTTTTTGACATAAAGCCCGAAGCAGTGTACGAAATTACCCTAAATAACCGTTTTGACGACAAAGTAAGTTTTCCCTCTACCGATATTTTTGTACCAGCGGCTATGCATATGTTCAGCGGTGGCTTACCCGAGGTAATTGGGCGGAAAATAAAAACCGTTAAACAGATTTCCTTTCCAAGGGCTGTGTATAACGAAAACGAAAAAATGATTGCCGGCGAGGTGATGTATATTGATAATTTTGGCAATGTAGTTTCTAACATCAGCCGTAAGTTTTTTGAAAAACACGCTTCTTTATCCACAGGATATACTATAAAATTCAGGAATATCGCGCTTATTAAAATCCTTGACCAATATACCGATGTGGTATCGGATTGGGAACGGGAACCGGAGTTTCATGGGAAGTCTTCTGTAATCTTTAATGATGCGGATCTTCTGGAAATTGCCATCTACAAAGGTAGCCCCAACAACGGTGCATCTAGCCTGTTTGGTCTGAGTACCGGAGAAAAAATCTATGTGGAGTTTGAATGAGTATAATACTTTCCATTACACTATCTTTGCAAAAAATCCGTTGATGCTTTATCTTATAATCAAGGCCATTCACATTATTTTTATGGTAAGTTACTTTGCCGGGATTTTCTATCTCGTGAGGTTATTTGTCTATTATAAAGATACCGATGAGTTTGATGAAGTTAAACAACAGATTCTCAGAAAACAATACAGCTTTATGGCAGTCAGGCTTTGGAATATCATTACCGTTCCCGCCGGAATCCTAATGTTATTAAGCGGATTAACTATGATTTTTCTCAATTCCGGATTACTAAAAACGCCTTGGTTTCATCTGAAACTGACATTTCTGGTCGGCCTTGGGATTTACCATTTTTGGTGCTGGAAACGCGTGAAGGAACTGAAAAACCTCAACGGGAAAATACTTTCTATCCCCAATATCAAACTCCGACAGTTCAACGAGATTGCAACTTTTATTCTATTCGCGGTTGTTTTTACAGTCATTCTCAAATATACCGTTATCGAATATTGGTGGCAACTCTTACTCGGATTTTTCGGGATCATTATTTTGATAACTTCGATTGTAAAACTGGTAAATAAGAATAAAGATAAAAGATGATAGACAGATAGATGATAAACCAATTATAAAACACTGCAACTCTCAAACTCCAATGCACTCAAATCCTAACACCCTCAAACTCTACAACTCATCTATGATAGCAATATTCAAAAAAGAACTTTGGAATTTCTTCGGAAACTGGAGCGCGTGGCTCATTATTGCCGCATTCAGCATTATCTCTGCATTATTCCTGTTCTTCTTCGAGAACAATTTTAATATTTTCGAGATTGGAAGCGCCACTTTACAAAGTTTCTTTGTGCTGTCGCCTTGGTTGTTTTTGTTCATCATTCCGGCTATCAGTATGCGGACTTTGGCCGAGGAAGAGCAATCCGGCACTCTGTTTTGGCTGTTTTCGCAACCGGTGAAAATCACCGAAATCGTTGGCGGAAAATTCCTTTCCGTTTGGTTGGTTGGCGTTTTGTGCCTGTTGCCGAGTTTGGTTTATTATTACACGGTTTACGTTTTGGGCGTCCCCGAAGGTAATATTGATGGAAGGATGACATTGGGCAGTTACATCGGTTTAATTATTCTGATTGCCGCTTTTTCTGCTGTTGGAGTTTTAGCTTCGTCGTTATCATCCAACCAAATCATAGCTTATCTATTGGGCGTTTTCCTTTGTTTCATTTTATATTTTGGAATCGAGCAATTGGCGAGTTATAAACTATTGGGAGGTGCCGATTATATATTACAGAATATTGGATTTTATCAGCATTTTCTGGCGTTTACACGCGGTCAGGTAGACACGAGGGATGTTTGCTATTTCCTTTTGGTTATTGGCATTTCACTATTTTTAGCAAGTAAAATTGTTGAGAACAAAAAATAAAATTGATTTGAATCAAAACCCCATTTTGAGTTTTAAACTATGAACGGGTTGAATATTTGAAGTTGTAAAAATGAATAAAAAATACATTCCACATATAATTGCGTTAATCATCGTTTTGCTTGGTGCGTTCGGCGTTTTTTACAAACGTTTTGACCTCACGGCAGAAAAAAGATACACATTGTCTGATTCCACGATTAAGGTTTTGGAAAACGTAAAAAAACCGATGACCATTGAGGTTTATCTGGAAGGCGATTTCCCGGCTTCTTTCAAACAGCTATCGAATGAGACCAAGTTTATGCTGGATGAGTTCCGAAAAATCAATCCAAAAATTGATTATAAATTCCGCGATCCAATTGCCGAAAAAATTCCGCAGGACACGCTGAAAGCAATGGGAATGCAGCCATCTATTCTCCCAGACATGAAGGATGGGAAAATTTCCGAAATCGTGATGTTTCCTTATGCTGCTATCAAATACAATGGTCATGGTACTTCGGTTCCTTTAATTGTTCAGCAATCCGGCATTGATGCCGCAACGCAACTTAGCAAATCCATAGAAAACCTAGAATATAATTTTGCCTCTACCATCAAAGGGATGACGGAAGAAACGGCGAAAAATATTGGTTTCCTAGTCAATCAGCAAGAATTGGGACCGGATGAGTTCCGCGGATTTATGGATCTGGCGATGGAGAATTACAATATTGGTCCAATAATTCCTGAAAACAAAACCGAACTTTCTCTGGCCGATGTCCCAAAACTGAAACAAATGGATGCTTTGGTCATCGCCAAACCTAGGAAAGCGTTTACCGATACCGAAAAAGTGATCCTTGACCAATACATTATGAATGGCGGAAAAACGCTGTGGATGCTGGATGCGGTAAATGCCGAAATGGACACACTTTTCCAAGCCAAAAAAATTATGGCTTACCCAATTGACCTTAACCTGACGGATTTTATGTTCAATTATGGTTTAAGGATCAATCCGGCATTGACCAAGGATATGAAGAAATCGGCGTTGGTAAGAATAGTTTCGGGTGAGGTGGCCGGCAATCCGCAATACAGCAGCTTTCTTTGGCCATATTTCCCGCTTGGCATTGCAGAATCCAAACATCCGATTACCAAAAATATCAATCCTGTCAAATTTGAATTCCCAACGTCGATTGATACATTGGGCGGTAGAAAAAATATCAAAACCAAAGTCCTTTTTGAATCCAGCGAAAGGACAACAAGCAAAACAGTTCCCAATTATGTAGCACTTTCCGAGATCGTGCGTGCAGACAGTATTGGTGAGATGGAGCGCCCTACCCCGCCGAAGATTTTTGCAGTGGCTTTGGAAGGAAAATTTACTTCTGCTTATGCGACAAGAAGTGAAAAAAATACATACCCGGGTTTCAAAGCACAAAGTCCTGAAAACAAAATGCTGGTAATTGCGGACGGCGATATTGCCCGAAACCAAATCTGGAAAGGCCAACCGCTTCCCTTGGGCGAAGATCTGCTAACCAAAGAGCATTACGGCAATGCACAATTCCTGAGAAATGCTTTAGATTATCTCTTGGACGACAGCAACATTATGGAACTCCGCGACAGAACTATTGAAGTGAGATTGCTCGACCGCCAAAGAATCGATCAGGAAAAATCGGAATGGCAATGGATCAACCTTCTTTTACCTTTAGGAATCCTTGGCACTTTAGGTGCCGGATTTTATTTCCTGAGAAAAAAAATATTTTCGTAAACACAACATTATATTTGTCATTTTAAGAAATCTCTAAGATTCAGATTTCTTTGAAATAACAAATTTTAAATTAAAGTCATACAATGAAAAACCTTATACTTGCTCTCATATCCGGCCTTTTGCTTGCCATTTCTTGGCCGACATATGGGATCCCTTTTTTTATATTTTTTGCTTTTGTGCCGCTCCTCATGGCAGAACACAACATTGCAAAATTCAGTTCTGTTAAGAAAAAAAGGTTGGCAGTTTTTGGTTTATCGTTTCTCACATTTGTAGTCTGGAATGCCGTGACGACAGGCTGGCTCTACAATTCTAAACTTCCGGATGGTAGCAATTCTCTGTTGGCGGTTCTATTTCCGGTGCTTACCAACTCCTTTTTTATGGCTTTGGTTTTCGTTATTTATCATATTTATAAAAGAAGCCAAGGCACCTATTTCGGATTGGTGTTTTTTGTGGCGATATGGATGTGTTTTGAAAAGCTGCACTTGGTTTGGGAATTTACCTGGCCTTGGCTCAACCTCGGGAATGTTTTTGCCGAATATCATCAGTTTATACAATGGTACGATACTTTGGGCGCAACGGGCGGCAGTTTCTGGATTCTGATTTGCAACGTTCTGGCATTTTACACCATAAGAATCTGGGAAGCCGGAAGAATTAGAAAATCATTGATCAAAAATGTTTTGATGACAGTAGGTTTTATTGTTTTACCAATGGTTATTTCTTTGGTTAAATACTATAATTATTCTGCAAAACCAATCGGGACAATCAATGTAGCGATGCTGCAACCTGCACTAGACCCTTACAATGAAAAATATCAGAAAGACAGTTTGACGATTGAAAGTGATTTGTTGAAATTGGCTTCAGATAATTCAGTTTTACAAAATGATAAAAAATCAAAAATCGATTTATACCTCGCTCCGGAAACATCACTTCCCGGCAGTGGAGGCTTCAGCGAAAGAGGTTTCAATAACAGCCTTTTGATTAATAATGTCAAAAATTTCCTTTCCCAACATCCAAAATCCGTTTATGCAGGTGGTATTTCCAGCTATTATGTTTATAAAGATGATGAGGAAAAACCGGTAACCGCTAGTTATCTGGATAGGCAGGGCATTTGGCTGGACGAGTATAATTCAGCAATTCAAATCCTGCCAAACAATCAACAGCCCGAAGTTTATCACAAAGCCATGCTGGTTCCAGGCGTGGAGATTTTCCCTTACATCAATTTCTTCAAACCCATTTTAGGTAATGTGATGCTGGATTTAGGCGGAACAACTAGGTCGCTAGGTGTTTCCAAAGAGCGTAAAGTCTTCGCCAATCCTTACAACATATCTGTAATTGCGCCTATCATTTGCTACGAAAGTGTTTACGGCGAATATGTGACCGATTATGTGAAAAAGGGCGCGAACCTGTTGACTATTATGACCAACGATTCCTGGTGGGGTTATTCGCAGGGACATAAGCAGCTGCTAGTTTATGCCAAACTGCGGGCAATAGAAACCCGACGCGAAATTGCCAGAGCCGCCAACAGCGGAACAAGTGCGCATATCAATTCCCGTGGTGATATTGTGGATGAATTGCCTTATGGCGCAAAAGGTGCTTTAACAGCCAAAGTCAACCTGATGGACAAAGAAACATTCTATACAAGAAGTGGTGATTTTCTTTCCAGAATCTGCCTTTTTGTAATTGGTGCTTTGCTGCTTTTTATCCCGGGAAGAAAATATTTGGCAATGAAGAAATAAGTTGGAGTGTTTGAGACTGGGAGAATTATAGAGATGTTAAAAACTCAAGTTCTCTTGAACTCTCAAATTCTCTAACTCAAAGATTCGGCAAATATCTTTCTTTAATAACATTGAGATGATGAATATTGTGGCCAACTGTAAGTTTACCAATGGTTTCTACATTAATATCATTCCCGTTCACTTTTCCGGAAAGTTGCAGTGCTTCTTCAGGGAGTGTTTTGAAGAAAATAAAAGATTGTTTCCTGGTGAGTTTATATTCTTTAATCAGGCTTTTCAGCGTACGGTTCTCTGCATACGAATGATTAGCCCAAGCTTCTTCATCAAATCCCGAAACCAGCGACTGGTCATTTCTGGAGAATCTCAAAGCACGGTAAGCAAAAACTTTTTCTGTGTCAATCAAATGTTGCAGCAATATTTTTAAGCTCCATTTCCCTTCTGCATAAGCATAATTGGACTGATCTTCAAAAAGTTTTTCATAGATGTTGAGCGTTTCTTTGCCCACAATTTTCAGCTCGTCCAGCCAGTCTTCCGAAGGAATCAGGTCAAGATAACGCTGGATGTATTTTTCAAATTCGGTCATAGTTTGGTTGTCGGTTGATAGTTCTTGGTTGATGGTTTTTTGATTTTAAAATATCAGGCTAAGAAGTCTTTGTGTCTACAATCTATTAGTCTCTCATTTTTAAGTCTATTCCACTTCCCATTCATAAAAATTCACCTCATCATATTTTTTGAAGCCAGCATTGGGATACAAGTGATTTCCAATTGTATTTTCTTTCCCAGTTTCCAGGTACATTCCGCAGGAATTGGAAGTCCTGCAAAGGTCTTTCGCCTGTTCGATCAAAGCTTTGGAAAATCCCTTTCCCCGAAAATCGGGGTTAACAAACAGATCATTCAAAAGCCAATATCGCTTCATCCTTGTCGATGAAAATAGCGGATACAATTGAACAAAACCAACCAATCTCCCAGACTCATCCGCAACAAATATTTCGGAATCTTTGTTCACAATTCGCTCGGATAAAAAATTTTTAGCACCGGCTAAATCGGATGGTTTATGATAAAACACACGGTATTCGTCAAACAACTGAGACAGTGAATCCAAATCGTTTTCTGTCGCTTTTCTGATGCTATTCTTCATCTTCATACTGCTCCAGGTAATAGCTGAATGTAAAACCTTCCAACGAATCTTCGGCATCTTCCAGCATGGTCAGCAGATCTTCAAAAGTTTCCAATTGATCCACACTCATATTGACAAACTCGATGTGAAGCGGCATTTCCAGTTCGCCAGAAATGACATCGTAAAGTGCATCCAAATTATCCCCGAAATAGTCCGGCAATTCTAATTTGGTTTTCAATTGTTCGTAAAAATCTTCATAATCGCCAATGTCGACGAAATCAATATAGACTGTTTTCATAATTTTTTCCTGAATAAAAAGTGCTTCAACTTTTATATTATTACCGAAAGCAAATTTCGATTATTTTTATCAATGCTTCCCGTTTTGAAGCAAAAAATTTATCCTGCAACCAACTCCTTTCTTTTTGTCAAAAACCTGATCCTGAAAATCAACAGCAAAGAAAACAGCAGCCACAACAACACAAGATGAACAATGGTTGGCAGATTATCCGAAAGTGAACCACCCTCCTGAACCACCGAGATGTAAGCTTTCAAAAACGGTGAAGTAGGCAAAAGGTCTGAGCAGAACTGGATGAAACCGGGCAAAGCCAGATATGGCATCGAGTAACCGGTAATCATAAAAATGGGGTAAGATGAAAAAACCATCACCTGAAAAGTCAGTAATTTGCTTTTGAAAAAACTACCTAACAGCATCCCAAAAACAATCACCGTGGCAATGAAAAGTGCCGTTACCAAAGCTAAATTAACATAGCTACCCCTTACTTCTACACCAAAAACCGAAAAATTAACGACCGTAAAAAACAATCCAAAAATCATGAATACAAAAAAGTAAAGGAGGCTTTTGCCTACAATGATTTTTGAAATATTTTTCCCGGATAAATCATACAAACCACCCAATTTCTTTTCTTCCCGCTCCGATGCAAAACTTGCCGCCACACCAATGAGCAAAGTCTGCTGAAGGATAATAGCCAGTAATCCCGGCAGTAAAAAGGAACCGTAAGTCATATCGGGATTATAGAGCGGCCGGTAATCTAAGTTAATCGGATTGGTCATTTTCAGCGCCTCGTCATCGCTCATCCCCTGTTTATTAAAATACGTTTTCCGTACACCGGCGCCCAACGTCAGGCAAACTTTGGTAACTGTACTCAGCAAATCACTGGATGGGAGAAAACGTGAGGCATTGAGGACGACATTTACGTTCGCCTGCTTTTGTGACAATAATAATTTTTCCAAATCTTTCTGAATATAGAAATAGCCCTGAACCTCGTCCCTATACATTTTTTCTTTTGCATCATCCAAATCTGTAGCAGGAATAATATCAATGATAGACGTGGAATTGAGTTCGCTGGTCAACGTTCGTGAAATAGCGGTTCCGTCAGCATCTACCAAGGCCAGCTTTACTTTTTCTTCGCCTTTGTTAAGGTAAATACTGCCATACATAAAAGCATAAAGAATGGGTGCCAGAAGCAAAATCAAAAAAAGGCTCGCATCTTTTGAAACATTCCGGATTTCTCTCTTCAATATGTTGAAAACGGCTTTCAATGTTGATTTTTTAGGTAATTGTTAATTTTCCTTTGAAAAAGTATGATAGCGAGAGGAAATGTAATTCCTGTAAACAGCAATAATTTATAAACTTCGGGCATCGCATAATTCATCGGTAACTGCATAAAATATAATTTGATAAAACCATCCAAAAAGTGCGTATAAGGCATTATATCAGAATAAACCTGGTCATACCACGGCATTGCCCACCTCGGGAATGTAAACCCGCTAAACACAAAAGCTGGCGATGTAAAAAACAAAGCCACATCCGTCACAAAAAGAAGATTGTCAGACAGAGCCGACAGCATCATCCCAATCCCAATGCAGGCCAAAGCCATCAGTGTATAAATGATGAAAAAATTAAAATCCGTTCCTGGTTTTCCCAAGTCGTAAACAGGAAAAACTACCCAGGCAATCAATACAAAAAGTATCCAGGCGATACACAGGTGCGCCAACATTTTGCCCATTACAATCTGCGATGACGAGTGCGAAATCTGCAAAAGTTCGTCAATGGTATTTCTTTTAAATTCGAGGTTGAGGATAAGAACTGCAGCTACAATCAATGCCATCTGCAGACCAACAGTAATCAGGCCGGGCGTGAGGTACAGTTTGTAATTAAAATCCGGATTGTATAAAATGGTGGAATTAAGCTTTATAGGCTGTACAAGCGCATTGGCAGTTTGCGCAGGCATCCCTTGCTTTTCGGCTTTTTGTAGCACTACGGCCAAGCCACCTTTGATGATAATCTCTGCTGCACCTTTATAAATCATCTTTGCCGGCACCAGATAAGCACCGTTGGTGTACAGCGTCACATTGGTCTGGTGATTTTTTTTGGCATCTGCTTCCATATTTTTGGGAAAATGAACCGCCCCAAAAATGTGACCTTCTTTCATCAGTTTCTCAACCTCAGCATTGCTGAAAACCGTATGCGTAAAATGGATATTCTCGTTTTGCTCCATCATATCCGTCAACGTCCGCGAGACGGAAGATTGGTCTTCGTCCCAAACAGCCATCGGGAGTTCTTTTGCAAACTGTTTCTGATAGATCAATCCATAAAAAAAGAAAATCACTGGCGGAATGATCAGCAAAACCACATAGAAATTAGGAATCGAAAATATCCGTTTCCATTCTCTGATGATGATTTGGCTGATGGTTTTCAAGCTTGTTTTGATTTAAATAAAGAAAAAACTTTAGTCCAGAATAAGCTGGGCAGTCATTCCGGAGCGTAAGCCTTTTATGGCATTAATATTTTCCGGTCTTACTTTGATCTGGAATGTCCTAAGTTCGAATTCACCGTTTTGCTTCTCGGGCACCCAATCGGCATAGCCCAGAGCAGGCGCCAATTCCGCCACTTTTCCTTTAATCGATTCCGGCGTGCAGCCCGGGATTTTCATCGTCACCACACTTCCTTTTTCTATTTTATTGATTTGATTTTGCCTAAGGTTAAATTTCACAAAATAGGACTGGTCTTTTTGAATGGTCATCATTGGATAACCGGCATTCACCATCTCACCCTGATTGGTAATCATTGTAGAAATCTTGCCGGAAACAGGTGCTTTGATGGAATTGTTATCCCTAATCTGTTCGGCTAATTTTTCTCCACTTTTGGCCTGATTAAGCAATGCCTGCGCCGAATTTTTAAGTTCTTTATTATTGCCACGGTGCAAAAGCTGAACATTAAGGCTGGCAGTTTCTAATTCTTTTTGTGCCGCTTTATATTTGAAATAGACAATATCCCTTTCCTGGCCTGAAACAACACCTTCCGAATACAAATTTTGGAAACGGCTGTAGGTTTTTGACATCAAGTCCATCTGTTGTTGGGCAATCTGCTGTAGGTTTTTTGCCGAAGCCAACACTTCCGGTTCCACACCACGGTTCACCTTATCCAACTGATTTTGGGCAATCACCACCGCATCAGAAACCTGCGCCTGAATTGTTTCGATCTCGGATGTTTGCAGTTGGGCCACCACTTGCCCTTCCTTCACCTCATCGCCTTCCTTTACCAAAAGCGAAAGTACACGCCCGGGAAGCGAAGCGGAAACATCGATAAAATCGGCATCCACCATTCCAATCACCGCATTTTTATCACTGTCCGAGGATTTGTTTTTCAGCAAATAAATCAATGCAATAGCCAGTACAAGCAGCGGAATGAAGACGGCCCAATAATTTTTTATAAAGTTTTTCATCGTTTATTTTTCAGGTTAAGGGATGTAGTTGGTTATGTTTTCCGGATTCCCGTTGATATAAAAATAAGTCGCCAAAGCGGTCTGATAAGCCACAACCGAAGTGTAGTACAACTTTTCGGCTACATATTGCAATTGCAGCGCATCGTTAACATCTTTTACAGAAGAAAGGCTGTTTTCCATCCTTTTCCGTACCATTTCGGTGGTTGTATAAGTCTGCTGCCGCGATGCATCCAGCGTTTCGCTTTGTTCCTTAAGGCTAATCAATTTATTTTCGGCAATTTTGGTTGCCAGATTGACTGATTTCTGTTTCTGCTCAATCAGCAAGTCCGCTTCTTTTACCAAAGATTGGGAAGCAAGGTTTCGGGATTTGCGCTCGGGATCAAACAGCGTCCATTGCATCTCGACACCTACCAGCCAAGGCGGCGTAATGAGTGGCAAATCTTTACGGAAAAACTGCACATTACCAATCGCGAAAATATTAGGTTTGGATAGTGATTTTGTAATATTAAGACCGGTTTCGGCTTCTGTTTTTTTACTTCTAAGGAGCCTGAGGTCGGCATTATTTTCCGAAGAGGAAAAGGCAGGAAGCACCGTATTCTCTGCAAGTTTTTCATTGATCTCTATAGGTTCTTCCAGAGAAATCCCCATTAAATCTTTCAGCATCAGCAAGGCATTTTGCTTTTCCAGGTTAAGGTTTTTCAGGTTGGTTTCTGCCTGCTTTTTAGCAATATCGGCCCAGTTTTTCTGGTAAGGCGGGATAATTTCTGCGGTTAATAGGTTGCCTGCATATTTTTCATTTTTATCCAAAGAAGCCACACTCTCCATCTGCTTGCCAATCATCGAATTAAGATACATAACTTGGATGTACTGCAACGCAATATTGTAAGCAGTAAGGTCTTTTGAAGTTTGCAGATTGGCTTTCCCACTTTCCACCTGCTGTTGCGAAAGTTGTTGCGAAGCCTTCAGTTTTCCGCCAAGGTAGATCGGTTGCCTTACCGCAACGCCAGCCAGAAAATAACTTTGCTTGGCAATTGCCGGATTATAGTTGGGGTAAACAGCACCAATAATATCTTTCGACGTTTGATAAATCACATCCTGAATCTGCTGAGAAAGCGGATTTCCCGTAATCTGCTGGTAAACCGAACTAGCAGCGTACACACTTTGGTTGGCCGTACCTTCTACAATCCCTTCTTTTACCTGTTGTAGATTGACTTTAATCGGTTCCCCGATATAATTGTATCCTGCTAGGAGGTCAACTTTTGGGAGGTTATTATTTTTATTGGATTGAAGAAGTTTTTCCCGCGTTTCCAGAGACTGCTCGGCCAGTTTGATAACGCTGTTGTTCTGCTGTCCTTTTTCGATGCACTGCTTCAGCGAATATTGGGAAAATGCCATTACAGAAACCATCAAACATACGGGAAATAGAAATCTTTTATACTTCATCTTTTGTAATAATTGCTTCTGCAAGGGAATTAGTCATCCTCAAATTTAATCAAAAAAAGTATTTTCCTTGCCAAGAAAAGCCTTCAGTTTTGATTTTATTGTTGATTAAATGTCTTGTAATGATCTTTCGTGAGCCAAACATCACCATTTTTAGTAAAAATAATGCGGTCTGCACCTCGGTTGCCACAGTTGTAATTGACATCGGCCTCATAGTATTGCTCACCTTTTGGCAACTGCTTTTCCCGGTTAGAAAAATGATCGCCTCCAATGGCTTTTCCCGGCAAAACGTCGCAAAGATTGCCTTTGGACGGAACCCAACCCTGCTTCTTAGCATTAGATTTTGTGATATAAAAATTCGGCAATTGGTGATTGGATTTCACATAAGAGATTACGTTGCTCTCGTCAGTCAATCGCTGTATTGAATTTTCATCATAAGAATTTTCAATATCCGACTCTTTATTAAACTTATTTTCAGATTTTACAATTTCGGTCTTCCGACTTCCTGCATCCGACTTCCTTTCGATTTTATAATTGGAAATTAGATACATTGTCAATATTCCGGCAAATGCACCGATGACGAAGAAAAAGAGGGTCTTCAGTTTTGGATTCATTGGTTTTATTTTCTAGGCTAAAATAATGAAAAGCTCTGTTTCTAAAGCCAAAAACCGAAAGTTTAAAAATAATTAATTCTTATCCTAATTTTTTTATATTTGGAATCAAAGATAAAAATATGGAAACCGCCACAATGGACAACTTAAAAATGATCGCCGAAACGGCCAAAGATTTTGCCGAAAAAAACATCCGCCCCAACATTATGGATTGGGACGAGAGCCAGACTTTCCCTGTAGAATTGTTTCATCAATTGGGAGAACTGGGTTTTATGGGCATTGTAATCCCAGAAGAATATGGCGGTTCCGGGCTCGGCTATCAGGAATATGTTACCATTTTGGACGAAATCTCCCAGGTTGACCCTTCCATCGGGTTATCTGTTGCAGCGCACAATTCGCTTTGCACCAATCATATTTATGAATTTGGAAACGAGGAGCAAAGAAGAAAGTGGTTACCACAATTAGCTTCGGGAAAAGTGATTGGCGCGTGGGGTTTGACTGAACACAACACAGGCTCCGACTCGGGCGGAATGTCTACCACTGCTGTAAAAGACGGCGACGACTGGATTATCAACGGTGCCAAAAATTTCATCACCCACGCCATTTCCGGTGATATTGCCGTGGTAATGACAAGAACAGGGGAAAAAGACGCAAAAAATAATTCCACAGCTTTTGTTCTGGAAAAAGGGATGCCGGGTTTCTCATCGGGGAAAAAGGAAAACAAATTAGGAATGCGCGCTTCGGAAACAGCAGAATTAATTTTCGACAACGTCCGTGTTCCGGATTCAAACAGATTAGGTGAAGTGGGAAGCGGATTCAAACAGGCGATGAAAATTCTGGACGGTGGCCGTATTTCTATCGCTGCACTAAGTTTGGGAACTGCAAGAGGTGCTTACAAGGCCGCTCTTAAATACGCCAAAGAAAGGCATCAGTTTGGTAAAGCGATTTCAAATTTTCAGGCTGTTAATTTTATGTTGGCAGATATGGCCACAGAAATTGATGCTTCAGAATTGTTAATCCGAAGAGCGTCTGACCTCAAAAATGCCAAGCAAAAAATGACCCGCGAAGGCGCAATGGCAAAGCTTTACGCATCCGAAGCCTGCGTCAGAATCTCGAATAATGCGGTTCAGATCTTCGGTGGTTATGGTTATACCAAAGATTTCCCGGTTGAGAAATTCTACCGAGATTCTAAACTTTGCACCATTGGCGAAGGCACTTCTGAAATACAGAGACTAGTGATAGGACGAGATATTACGTCTTAAAAATAAGGTCAAAAAATATTTAATTTTATAAATGCTGTCTCCTTGGGCGGCATTTTTTATATTTGTTAAAATTTTACAAAGACAATGGAAAAAATAGATAGTCTGAACCAAGTTGCAGAATTTCATAAAACCTTTAATGCACCCATTTTGGATACACCACAGATTCCTTCCCCGCAAAGATCTGCTTTGAGAGTCAGCCTTTTACAGGAAGAATTGGATGAGTTAAAACAGGCCATTGCAGACAACAACCTTGTGGAAGTGGCGGATGCGCTTTGCGACTTGCAGTACGTGTTAAGCGGTGCTGTTTTGGAGTTTGGTTTGGGCGAAAAATTTGTAGAATTATTTAATGAAGTTCAGCGTTCCAATATGTCGAAGGCGTGCGATAATGAAGTGCAGGCGCAGGAAACTGTAGAATTCTATAAAGATAAAGGGACTGATGCCTACTATGAAAAATCCGGCGATAAATACAATGTACATAGGGTTGCGGACAATAAGGTTCTCAAAAACAAATATTATTCTGCGGCTTCTTTAGCAGATATTATAAAAAGCTAACTTGTAGTGTACACTAGAAAAGGTTACTGATTTTTATGATTTTGCGGCCTTAAAATATTTTCAACACATAAAAACAACAATGAAAAAAATATCAATTTTATTAGGTATCGTCTTATTGACATCTATTAATTCCTGTGCACAAAGAGTGATCGTTAACCGGGAAGTAGAATCCCAAAAAGACGGGAAAATGCTTTTGGGAACCCAGACACTTGACCAGTTCCACAAAGAACCTTACAAAACCTGGTTTGATGAAGAGTACAACCGCTACCAGATAGATGAGCCAAGCCTGGCAGAACTGAAAAAAGAAAAACTGAACAGCTATAGTCTTGTGGTTTTTGTTGGCAGCTGGTGCAGTGACAGCCATAGGGAATTTCCGAGGTTGATAAAAATCCTAGATGCCCTAAAATACAATACTGATAAAATGCAAATTATTGCCGTAAACCGTAAAAAAGAATCCCCGGCAGGTGAAGAAGGTTTGTATAACATTAGCAGAGTGCCAACGATTATTGTAAAAAAATACGGAAAAGAGATCGGAAGAATCACAGAAATGCCAGAAACGGGATTTTTGGAAAAGGATTTGCTTAACATTCTGAAAAAAGACAATTCGGGTTTGTTTAAATAATTATCCTTACCCAAAATTCCTCTCCAAAGGAGAGGGACTTGCAATGTCCAATTGTTTCTGAAAATTACAAATCAATGAATAAATACACAGGACTTCTTTCTTTCATTTTCGGGATTATCTTAACGGTTTTTGTTTTCCTGACGTGGCGGAGTTGTCACAAAAAAGATGAGGCATCCGTAATCAATCAAGATTATTACCTCATCACCAACCAAATCCAGAAAATGAACAAAATGGTGGTGCTGGAAAAGGATTTTTCAAGTTTCCAGACCCATAAAAGTGCTGCGGCAAAAGTAGCAGGATTTGAGATCTTACCACGTGAAATGGTACTTTACACTACCGCCAAAGCTCAGGTTTCCTATGACCTGAAAAGAATGAAGATTGATGTAGATACCGTTAACAAAAAAGTTATCATCAATGAGTTGCCTCAACCGGAAATCAAGATTTATCCGGATGTCAAAATTCATTTTATGGATGATTATGCCATCAATCGTTTCAGTCAAAATGACATCAACGGCATTATGGAATCTGCCAAAAAAAATATGGCAAAAAGCGTTAATCAGGATAAACTGAAACAGGAAAGTAAAAAACAACTGAAAGAAAATCTCAATGATATTTTTGTTTTGGCAAAAGCCTTGCATTATTCCGTAGAGGATAAAACGAACACGTTTCCCTCTGCCGAATTATAAAAAAATACCGTTATGAGTACAGATAAAAAAGAAAAAAGCAACGCTGCAGAACATAAAGCGCAGACCGAGGATTTTAAAAATATCCCTGCCGCATCTGACAAGCAAAACCCGCCGGATATTGATAAAAATGACATTGCCAAAAGTTCAAAAATCAACAAGGACGGCAAGACTGATAATACAGATAAGAAGTAATCTTTACGAAATCAATAACCAAACCTTTCATTTTTTGAAAGGTTTTTTTTGTATATCAAAAATAATTGTATATTTAGTACCGGAAATCACCGTTATAAAAAACTGATTTCCACTGTGTTCTTACTTTTTTGTTTCACCCATAAATTACAATTATGTCTTATACTGTTATAGGACTTTTTCCAAATCAGGTGGAAGTTGACAAAGTCCTCTCAAAATTAGAAAACGCAGGTTACTACGATTACAGTATTTCTCATTCCGAAGAAGAAATCCTGAAAAATGTAGACATCAGAAAGAAAAATGGTTTTTGGAATTGGTTTTTTGACGATGACATTATAGAACTCCCCCATTTCGAATACGCACATACCCATTATAACACCATACAAATTGACCTGAAAACGGAATACGACGCTTATGTAGTGAAAAATATCCTCAACAGGAATGGTGCAATGGCTGTCGAAGAAAAGATGACGATACCCAATTTGGATGAGAAAAAAGCTCAAATATTTTCAGAAATTGCCAAGGCTAAAATTATTGCTAAGGCCAAAAATAATTTGTTCTTTATCAACAATCGCAAACCGCATCACATCCATCAGAAACGTATTCCTGATGAAATTGACAGTTTGGGGACGACCAAATTTTATTAAATTTCAATTGCTATTGGTATTCATTTACACAAAAAACACAGGTGCTGAAACAAGTTTTTCCATTTTTTAACCCGAACCTTTCAATTTTTTGGAAGGTTTTTTTATCAACAAGATGATTAAGTCTTAAATAAAAGTTAAAAATCACCAGATCACAATGATTGCCATGCTTTTTGTTGGTGATTGTACAAATATGTTTAACTCCAAAAAAATTAAATTATGCCTTATACAGTTTTTGGGATTTTCACCAATAAAAAAGAACACAGCAATGTAATTGAAAAATTAGAAGATGCAGGACTATATGATTATACGGTTTCGCATTATGAGAAAACAACTTTGGACAATGTAGAAGATAATGCAAAAAAAGGATTTTGGCATTGGCTTTTTGACAACAATGATTTGGAAGAGGACCGCTACCAGTACGCCAGCGTAGGCAGTGATACTATTACTGTTTATACAGATACCGAGGAAGATGCCAATGCCGCCAAAAATATCCTAGACGAGAATGGTGCTATTGACATCGAAGAAAAAACCAGGGATTACATTTCCGGAAAATATAAAGATGTAGATAGTGGCTATCCAATCTCGGAGAGCAAACGCGCCAGGATTATTGCAAAAGCCAAAAACAATCTTTATTTCACCGAAACGCCCAACGCCAACCAGCCTGCTGCCGGTGGTACGGATACCATTGATGCCTCTTTGGGTGTGGATGAAGAATCTTAAAATATGCAATAAATACAAAGAGCCGAATTTCTTCGGCTCTTTTATTTTTTTTAGTTTTTGTTAAACAATCGTTGACTTGCCTAACTTAATATTTTCGTAATTGTAGTAAGGTTTTTCTGAAAACCGTATATAATCTGCTATAAAATCACCTACTTCTGATGTAGAACAATGCTGCTCCGCATTGAGATCAACAGTTACATAACGGCTGTCTATAGCATGGTCTACACTTTCCCTGAGTTTCTCTGCAGCCTGATCCAGCTTTAGGTAATCTAGCAACATTGCGGCACTTAAAATTGATGCAATAGGATTGGCGATGCCTTGTCCTTTAGCCTGGGGATAAGACCCATGAATTGGTTCAAACAGTGCATTTTCTTCGCCGATAGATGCAGAAGGTAATAAACCAATAGAGCCTCCAATAACACTGGCCTCGTCAGAAATAATATCACCAAACATATTTTCCGTAAGAATGACATCAAATTGTTTTGGGTTGAGGATCATCTGCATCGCGGCATTGTCCACAAACATATAATCTAGGGCAACATCCGGATATTCGGCAGCGATTTCCTGACAGATTTTCCGCCACAATCTGGATGTATCCAAAACGTTGGCTTTGTCAATCAACGTTACTTTTTTTCTTCTCTTCTGCGCATCCTGAAAAGCCAAATGTGCAATCCGCACAATTTCTTCTCTGGAATATTTGCAAAGATCATAAGCATACTCGCCATTTTCATCGGTAAATTTTTCACCAAAATAAATGCCGCTAATCAACTCACGATAGATCTGGATATCTGTCCCATCTACAATTTCCTTTTTTAACGGGCTTTTTTTGACGAGCGATTCATAGGTTTTTATAGGCCTGATATTGGCATACAGACCCAAATCTTTCCTTAACTTCAGCAAACCTTGCTCCGGGCGGACTTTGGCAGCAGGATTATTATCAAAAGCAGGATCGCCTATCGCACCAAATAACACGGCGTCAGAATTTTTGCATAATTCCAGCGTCTCGTCCGGCAACGGATTTCCTGTTTTATAAATCGCTTCCGCACCCATTAATCCATAATCAAACTGGAACTGGTACTGAAAGGCTTCGCCAATAACTTTCAAAATTTTTACACTTTCGTTGGTCACTTCCGGGCCAATGCCATCGCCTGGCAAAACGGCAATTTTATAAATCCTGCTCATATACTTTTTGTGTTTTCTGTTCAAATAATTTTATAGCGCCTTTTTTGCTCGTTAAGAAATCGATGTCGTCATAACCATTCATCAGACATATTTTTTTGTAAGAATCGAGTTCAAATTGTTCTGTTTTCCCATTGAAAGAAATGGTTTGTTGCTCAACATCCACTGTTATTTCTGTTGCCGGATTTTCTGTAACCGAAGATAAAAGATCTTTAAGAAAACCCTCGGAAACTTGCACAGGAAGCAAGCCATTATTCAACGCATTTCCACGGAAAATATCTGCAAAATAACTGGAAACAACCACTTTGAAACCATAATCTGTCAACGCCCAAGCCGCATGTTCCCTGCTGCTGCCACACCCGAAATTATTCCCTGCAACCAAGATCTCACCAGAGTATTTTGGATTATTCAGAATAAAATCTGGATTCGGTTCATTGGTATGAACATTATATCGCCAGTCCCGGAAAAGATTTTCGCCAAAACCTTCTTTGCTGATACTTTTCAGGAAACGCGCCGGGATAATCTGATCCGTATCGATGTTTTCACTCGGTAGCGGAACAGCCTGAGAATTGATTAAAACTAATTTTTGCATATTCTTAATTCAATGTTCGATAGTAAAACTTCATTCTTAATTCAAATTTTCAAAAGCCGGGATCCTTCCTTCTACTGCGACTTTGGCAGCGGTTAAGGGACTTGCCAAAAGTGTTCTTGCACCTTGCCCTTGACGGCCTTCGAAATTCCTGTTGGAAGTGGAAACACAATATTCACCTTCCGGGATTTTATCTTCATTCATTGCCAAACAAGCAGAACATCCTGGCTGACGGATTTGGAAACCGGCATCGTTAAAGACTTTATCCAAACCTTCTTCATAGATCTGTTTTGCTACTTTTTGCGAACCCGGAACCAGCCAAGCCACAATATTTTCGGCTTTATGCTTTCCTTTGACATAGTCCGCGGCAGAACGGAAATCCTCAATCCTCGCATTGGTACAGCTTCCTATGAAAACATAATTCACTTTGATATCCGATATTGCCTGTCCGGATTCTAAGCCCATATATTTCAAAGCTTTTTCTTCAGATTCGTTTTGAGCGGTTGGGATTTTAGAATCAATCGAAATGCCCATTCCCGGGTTGGTTCCGTACGTAATCATTGGTCTGATGTCTTCTGCTGCGAATTCAAATTCTTTATCGAAAACCGCATCAGCATCCGATTTTAAAGTTTTCCAATATTCCAGTTTTTCTGCCCATTCTTCACCTTTTGGAGCGAACACCCTTCCTTCTACATAATCGAATGTAGTTTGATCCGGTGCAATCATCCCGCCTCGTGCTCCCATTTCGATGCTCATATTACAAACCGTCATCCTCCCTTCCATCGACATTTCTTCGAAGACATTTCCTGCATATTCACAAAAATATCCAGTTCCTGCATCGGTGCCGATCTTCGAAATTATATAAAGGATTACATCTTTGGGCTGAACGTCTTTGTTGAGTTTGCCATTCACAGAAACGCGCATCGATTTTGGTTTATTCATCAGCAGACACTGGCTCGCAAAAACCTGCGCCACCTGACTGGTTCCAATCCCAAACGCAATAGACCCGAAAGCCCCGTGTGTGGATGTATGACTGTCTCCGCAAACAATGCTCATTCCCGGCTTTGTAAAGCCTAATTCCGGCGCAATGATGTGAACGATGCCCTGATATGGATGTCCAAGACCAAATAATTCGATGTTGTTTTTTTTGCAGTTTTCGGTTAATTGCTGAACTTGTGTTCTTGACAATTCGTCTTTGATAGGCAATTCCTGTCCCAAAGTTGGAACATTATGATCTGCCGTTGCAACGATTTGGTTAGGACGGAAAACTTCCAGATTCCTCGATTCCAATTCGGCAAAAGCCTGCGGGCTTGTTACCTCGTGGATCAAATGCTTGTCTATATAAATCACCTGAGGACCGTCGGGAACCGTTTCTACCACGTGTGCGTCCCAGACTTTATCAAATAATGTTTTGTTTTGGCTCATTTTATTTTATCCAATTTTTTGAGTAAAAGATTTGATCATAAAATTCAAATCCTCATTATTAACTTCCTTCTTAGTATCCGCAATTTTCAGGAATTCCTGATACAAAAAATCCAACTCTACTTTTGTCACATCAAAACCGATGTTTTTGAATCGGTAAGCCAAAGCAGAACGCCCGCTCCTGGCCGTCAAAACAATGGATGACTCATTGATTCCCACTTCTTTTGGGTCAATAATTTCGTAAGTTTCCCTGTTTTTGATTACGCCATCCTGATGAATCCCCGAACTATGCGCAAATGCGTTGGCTCCCACAATGGCTTTGTTTGGCTGAACCGGCATTCCCATTAATTCTGAAACCAAATAGCTCATTTCGTTCAACATTTTAGAATTAACATCGGTATAGAAATTAAGGTTAGGATGCTGTTTGATAATCATCACCACTTCTTCCAAAGCCGTATTCCCAGCACGTTCGCCCAGTCCGTTAATCGTACATTCGATTTGTCTGGCGCCGTTAATAATTCCTGAGATGGAATTGGCAGTTGCCATTCCCAGATCATTATGACAATGGCAAGATAAAATTGCTTTGTCAATATTTTTTACGTTATCTCTTAGGTATTTGATTTTTCTCCCATATTCATCCGGCAAACAATAGCCTGTTGTATCCGGAATGTTAAGAACCGTTGCACCGGCCTTGATGACTTCTTCACAAACTTTTGCCAGAAAATCGTTATCTGTTCTCCCAGCATCTTCAGCGTAAAACTCTACATCATCTACAAAATTCCGGGCATATTTTACAGCTTCTACAGCACGTTCTATAATATTTTCCCTTGTCGAATTAAATTTGAATTTGATGTGAGAGTCGGAAGTCCCAATTCCAGTATGTATTCTTGGTCTTTTTGCAAATTTCAAAGCTTCGGCAGCCACTTCTATATCTTTTTTGTTGGCTCTCGTAAGACCACAAACTTTGGCATTTTTTACAATTTTCGAAATCTCCTGCACCGACTGAAAATCGCCGGGACTGGAAATAGGAAAACCAGCTTCTATGACATCAACACCCAAAAAATCGAGCTTTTCGGCAATCACCAATTTTTGCTCCGTATTCAGCTTACAGCCCGGCACTTGTTCCCCATCTCTCAGCGTTGTATCAAAAATTTCAATTTTTTCAGGATTCATAATAGAGTTTTTATCTAATTTTGATATTCAAAAGTAGAATTTGATTAATTGGATACTTTGGAATTATATTTAAAAATACAATATTCAATAGTTGCAGAATAATTTATAATTATTTAGTTATCAGATATTTAAACATTTATTTTTTACAATGTCAGAATTACAGAAAGACTTTCTATTTGTACTCATCAAGTCCCTCTCCACCTCGGAAAAGAGGCAGTTTAAGCTGTATGTGAACCGCCTTGGTATTAATGTGGACGCCAAATTCCTTCTGCTTTTTTCTGAACTCGACAAAATGAAAGAATATAGCGAGGACATTATTCTTGAGAAAAAAATATCCTCAAAACAACAGTTGTCCAACCTAAAAGCGCATCTTTACAAGCAAATCCTGATCAGCCTGAGACTGAATCCCAGTCATCAAAATAACAGGATCCAATTGCGGGAACAGCTGGATTTTGCCAATATCCTTTATCAAAAAGGTCTACACAAACAGGCTTTGAAAATCCTCGACAAAGCCAAACAATCTTCCCTTGAATTGGATGAGAAAACCATTGCCTCCGAAATTATCGAACTGGAAAAAGTTATTGAATCACAATTCATCACAAGAAGTATCGACGGGCGCGCTGATGAACTGATCCGCCAATCCCGTGAGGTAAGTCAACAAAATGCGTACGCAACAATATTATCTAATCTCTCCCTGAAATTGTACAGCGAAATGCTGACACACGGCTATATTAAAAATGACGAAGACCGCGAAAAGATCATCGACTTTTTTGATAAAAAACTGGCAAAAATTGATCTCGAAAAACTGAATTTTACCGAAAAACTTTGGTATTACAAGGCACACGTCTGGAAAAACCAACTATTGCAGGATTATAAATATACTTTAAAATATGCCTATCAATGGGTGGAGCTGTTTCATCAGAATCCGGAAATGATCAAAAGCCATCCCGTTTGGTACATCAAAGGGAATACTTACCTCTTCAAAACCCTCTTTATCTACGGCAGTATCCAGGGAATCGAGAAAAGTTTTGAAAAATTCAGTGATGTGGTCAAGTCGGAGATTTTTGTACATAATGAAAATTCGCAGTCGTTGATTTTCCTAAATTATTACAATACCTTGATGAATTTATACTTCATTAAAGGTGATTTTTTCAAAGGGACAAAGCTGGTTCCAGAGCTGGAACTGAAGATGGAAAAATTCCGGGATAAGATTGATGAGCACCACTTTTTGGTTCTTTATCTCAAGATTGCATCGATGTATTTTGGTAGCAAAAATTATCAAAAAACAATTGACTATGGTTTAAAAATCATCAATTCGAAAGGCAATGTGCAGGACGATTTGCTCTTCCACACCAGAATACTGATCCTAATGGCTAAACTGGAAGCCGGGCTGGATGATGACTATGATGAGTTTGTAAAAAACACGCTTAAGTTTGCCCGAAAAATGAAGAACCCATCTGAACTCCACTTCGAGATTATTACGTTTTTTGGAAATATCAATGATAAAAATCCATTGGAACAGAATAATGCTTTTAAAGAATTTGACCAGCAACTGGAAAAATCGGGTGAAAACCGCTACGATAAAAGGACATTGCTGTATATAGACATCCATGGATGGATCAAATCAAAAGTCAGGAATGTGGATGTCATCGATATTATAAAAGAGAAAGTTAAGACCAAATAATGTCTGTTTTTCTTTAAAAAATCACTATTTTTGCATCTTAAAAAATTCAGCCATAATGCTAAAAATTACACTTCCTGATGGCAGCATCAGAGAATATGAAGGAGCAGTTACTCCGCTGCAAGTTGCGCAAAGTATCAGTGACGGTTTGGCCAGAAATACCATCTCGGCTATCGTTAACGGAAAACAAACCGAAGTAGAAACCACCATCACGGAGGATGCTACGGTGCAACTACTGACGTGGAATGACGACATGGGTAAAAAAGCATTTTGGCATTCCTCTGCTCACCTTTTGGCTCAGGCCATTATGGAGTTTTATCCCAACGCCAAGCTGACCATTGGGCCTGCCATTGCCAACGGTTTCTACTACGATGTAGATTTCGGCGGAGAGCCATTGTCTGAAAAGGACTTTGAAAAACTGGAGAAAAAAATCATTGAAAATGCTAAGAAAAACTCCACGTTTAACCTGCGCGAAGTTTCCAAAGCAGACGCACTGAAGGAATATGCAGACAACCCTTTTAAAACAGAATTGATTGACAACCTGAAAGACGGCGAGATCACTTTTGTAACGCACGATAACTTTACAGACCTTTGTAGAGGTGGACACATCCCTTCCACAGGTATTGTAAAAGCCGTAAAAATATTGAATGCAGCCGGTGCCTACTGGCGTGGTGACGAGAAAAACCCACAACTTACCAGAGTTTACGGTATATCTTTCCCAAAACAAAAAGAATTAACGGAATATCTTGAAAGGCTGGAAGAAGCTAAAAGAAGAGACCATAGGAAACTGGGGAAAGAACTGGGAATTTTTGCATTTTCGGAAAAAGTGGGACAAGGCTTGCCACTTTGGTTACCTAACGGAACCAAACTGAGAAGGAAACTGGAAGACTTCTTGTCAAAAGCACAGAAAAAAGCAGGCTACGAATTTGTAATGACGCCACACATTGGTGCCAAAGAATTATATGTAACATCCGGCCACTGGGACAAATATGGTGCAGATAGTTTTCAGCCTATCAAAACGCCCAACGAAGGCGAAGAGTTTATGCTCAAACCAATGAACTGCCCACACCACTGCGAGATCTACAAAACATCACAGTGGAGTTACAAAGATTTGCCTAAACGATATGCAGAATTTGGGACTGTTTACAGATATGAGCAATCCGGAGAATTGCATGGCTTAACCAGAGTCCGTGGTTTTACCCAGGATGATGCACACCTTTTCTGTACACCAGATCAGTTGATGGACGAATTCAAGAAAACGATTGATTTGGTTTTGTATGTTTTCGGTTCATTGGGATTTGCAGATTTTACCGCTCAGATTTCGTTAAGAGACCCAGAAAACAAACAGAAATATATTGGTTCTGATGAAAACTGGGAAAAAGCAGAACATGCAATTGTAACTGCAGCCACAGAAAAAGGACTGAGAACAGTTACCGAGTACGGAGAAGCAGCTTTCTATGGCCCAAAACTGGACTTTATGGTGAAAGATGCCTTAGGAAGAAGCTGGCAGTTGGGTACCATTCAGGTAGATTATAATTTGCCGGAACGGTTTGACCTTTGGTACACAGGTAACGATAACGAGAAACACAGGCCAGTAATGATCCATAGAGCGCCATTTGGTTCTATGGAAAGGTTCATTGCCATCCTTATAGAAAATACTGCCGGAGACTTCCCGCTTTGGTTAAGTCCGGAGCAATTTATCATCTTGCCGATAAGTGAGAAATATGTAAACTATGCAAAAAAAGTTTCACAATTATTGGAAAATCACGATATTAGCGGCCTGATAGATGACCGAAATGAGAAAACCGGTAAAAAAATCCGTGATGCCGAATTGAAAAAAATACCTTTCATGCTGGTAGTTGGCGAAAACGAAGAACAGAATGGAACAATTTCTGTAAGAAGAAGGGGCGAAGGCGATCTTGGCGCAATGCCAATAGATGATTTTGTTGCTTACTTTAAAAAAGCAGCCGACACCGGATTTGAATTTGGAGAATAGCATTTAGTTTTTTGCTAATAACATTTAGCCAAATTATGAATTCAATTAAATGCAATTAGGCGAATAGCCAATAGCAATAAGCAAAAATTAACTTTAAAATTTAATACAATAGCACAGAAATTTAACAACAGAGGAAGAGGCCCAATGCGCCGACCTGTTCAGGAAGATCTACATCAGATAAACGAAAAAATCCGCGCCAAGGAAGTACGCCTCGTTGGTGAAAACGTAGAGCCCGGCGTTTATCCATTATCAAAAGCTCTGGAAATTGCCCGCGATCAAGAATTGGATCTTGTGGTAATCTCTGACAAAGCGGAGCCTTATATTTCCCGTATCTTGGATTATAAAAAATTCTTGTACGAGCAGAAAAAGAAACAAAAAGAACTGAAGGCTAAACAAGTAAAAGTGGTTGTGAAGGAGATCCGTTTTGGACCTCAAACAGATGAGCACGATTATGATTTCAAAAAGAAGCATGCCGAGAAATTCTTGGAAGAAGGTTCTAAACTGAAGACTTATGTTTTCTTTAAAGGCCGTTCTATCATCTTCAAAGATCAGGGAGAAATCCTTCTATTGAAATTGGCTCAGGACTTGGAGCATGTTGGAAAAGTTGACCAACTTCCTAAGCTTGAAGGAAAGAGAATGATTATGATGATGAGCCCGAAAAAGCCCGCTAAGTAATCTATTGAACAACATCAGTATAAATAAAAGAGAGATCTCAAATGTTTGAGATCTCTCTTTTATTTACTCGGTTTGCTGAAAATTGAAACTTAAATCACCACCATTGTAGTTGAGTGAAACATTGGTTGGGAAGATCTGGTCACTAGTACCAAGCCATCGGTACTCCCAAAATTTGATATTACCCGCTGTAACAGGATATACTATATCGGAATTATCCGGTTTGCTCCTCTTATACCAATCGTTTGAATTCATGCTGATAACATACTTTTTGTCCTTTTCTAATATAAGTCCGGTTATTGGTTTGGTAATTACTGTATTGGCTGCAGAAACATTCACTACTTCTGATTTTAGCACAGTCTTTTTATTATAATCCCAAAATGTAACTTTTAGGTTGGCATTAACGTCGGGCAGTTGTAATACAATAGAGTTAATTTTCCCGTTAACTGTAGGAGAAAACACCAGACCGAATTCATAATTACCTGCATTAATAAAATTACTAGTTGTTGTAAATCCTGCATTGGTATGATAGAGCGACAATGGATTTTCTTCCGGATAAACAACAGGTTCGGTATTGTCATCATCTTTGCGACATTGTAATGTGATAGCAGCAATTGCTACTAATGATAAAATAAGATTTTTCATAAGTTTGATTTTTAAAGTTTGTCAAAAATCCAAATTTTTACCTATTGAATGACGATTAATAGACCAACGACCGAAATAATAGACCATCGACTGATAAAGTATCTAAGTGCATTACTATTTAATTTTCATAATCCCGATATTTTTAGTAATTTTGCAAACTATTATTCTGTAGAATAGTGCTGCAGGATATTTGAAATAAGAATATTGATAACAAACCATAAAACGCAGAACAATGCCAAAATTAAAAACGAAATCAGGTGCTAAAAAGCGTTTTGCTCTTACCGGAACAGGAAAGATCAAAAGAAAAAATGCTTTCAAAAGCCACATCTTGACAAAGAAAGAAACTAAGCAAAAGAGAAATCTTACGCAAACTTCTTATGTTGCAGAAGTGGACAAGAAAAGTGTTCTACGTCAATTAGCAATTAAGTAGTTTTTATAAATCCTTTTCGGTTTATAAGAATTAAACAATTCACAATTTTAACCCTGAGTTGGTGCTCCAAAGAATGCTGAAACATAGCATCGCACAATTCAAAAAAACAATTTAAATTATGCCAAGATCAGTAAACGCTGTAGCGTCTAGAGCGCGCAGAAAAAAAGTACTTAAGCAAGCTAAAGGTTTTTTCGGTAGAAGAAAAAATGTTTGGACTGTAGCTAAAAACGCGGTAGAAAAAGCAATGCAATATGCTTACCGTGGTAGAAAAGAGAAAAAGAGAAACTTCAGAAGCCTTTGGGTAACACGTATCAACGCTGGTGCCAGAGAACATGGAATGTCTTACTCTCAGTTTATGGGAGCTCTTAAGAAAAACAACATCGAGCTGAACAGAAAAGTTCTTGCAGACCTTGCAATGAACCATCCAGAAGCTTTCAAAGCTGTTGTAGATCAAGTAAAATAATTACAAATCTTTGTTATCAATATAAAATCCTGAGAATTTTTCTCAGGATTTTTTTTGTCGTAAACAAAAAAGACTGCCCAATAGGACAGCCTTTCATTAGTCTGTGTTAAAACAGATTATTTAGAACGATTCACCACTCTTCCATTAATAGGTTGTACTGGTCTGTTGTTACTTTTTGGTAAGTGTTTAGCCACATCTTCTATCTCACCTTCTGTCATTGTGATTGGATTTTTGAAAACAATCCAAGTTACCTGATCAGAACAAGGTGGCGTGGTTAAAGATCCTTCGTAAGTGTAATACGCTTTGTTAGCAGGATACATTTTTTCTGGGTCAAAAGCGATATCAGTGTCTTCTTTAGCATTTTTAGCTAATGATTTGAAAACTTTCAATTTCTCAAAATAAGAGTTTTCTTCACCTTCTTTCACCATTACACCCACTACGATAATTTTACCGGCAGCAGATTTGTGTACAAAGTGAAGTTCCAATGGATATCTTACACCATCAATGGTATGCTCTGATTCCTCGTGCGCATGGAACTGAATAAGCGTATATTTTGTACCTTCAAACTCCATATAACTACCTTCTTTGAAATCGAATTGCAAAGAGTGTCCATTATCAACAATATCTTTTACATCCCCTAAACTATAATTAAATTTAAGAGCAGGAAGTTTGCCATTAAGCTTTACTTTTGTGTTAACAATATTGATTGGAGATTGGCTTTTGCTTTGCCCACATTTTTCTGCACCTTGGATATAACCCCATTTTTCGGGAGCCGTGTCACCGGTATAACCCCAATCTGAATGTTGAGCTGATGTAAGACCTGCAGATAAAACGCCTAATCCTAAAATAAATTTTTTCATGATACTTTGATTTATATTTTTATTAATTAAATGATACTTGATATTGTGCCAACACAGCACCTTTAGTTGTAAGTTTGTTACCCTCCATGTTAAAAACAGGACGGTTTTGATAGGAAACGGTTAATTTGGAAGTATGACCCGCCAACAACCAGTTAACACCCATATCCCAGAAGTTCATAGCCTTGTTAAGACGATCATAGTCTGAGTGCTGAAGGGCGATGTAAGGCATTAGGGTTGTATTGCCAATCAAGTTATCCCTGAATTTATAACCCCCTTGAAAATAAAGTGTAGTACCTGTTCCGTACATTGGAAACGCAACACCTGCACCGTTCAGAATATCGGGATTATTACTTCCATTTGCAGGGTTCATAATACCGGCATCTCTGTAATAATTTTTACCATAGTCAAAATGTGTCCAGTTACCATACAAGCTTAATGCTTGGCCATTGCCACCAATTGGCGCGTCGTAAAAGACATCTGCTGCAATATGGAACATATTGCTCAACTCCACCTCTTTAGCTGTGTTAAGTCTTGCCATGGCATCTTTTTGATAGATAAGACCCGCTCCAATGTTGAAAACTGATTTTTTACCCAAATAGGTTCCTGTAAGATATGGATTTTGGTTAGACTCCTGATCTTTAAACTGATATTGGAAATATCCGTTATACTGCATTTTTGGAGGCAATGCAGAAAAATTAGCCGTTTCTGTGATGGTTGGGTTATATCCAGCCATTTTTTTGATAGACATAGGTTGAGCCATCGCAATCCTATAGTCTAATTTCCCCAACTTACCTTTGGCAAACACTGACAGTTTACGCAGAAACTGGTCGGTTACATCATTAGTAGCCTGCTGATAGATAGGAGCGTCTATACCAAGCTGAGATCCTACTGACGGCGATGCAAAACGTGAAAGTCCACTCCAACCAGATAATCCCATACCCATAGAAAGTTTGGTTTTATCTATGGCATACTCTCCGTAGGCATCATGCACGAAAAAGCCTTGCTTTCTGTCGGAGATGTTATTATAATTATTAAGGCCTATTTGTGTAAAAGCAAAAACACGGTCTGTCAGCTGCCCAAATACTTGGATGGATGTTCTACGGATGCCTATATCGGTACCGCTGTTTTTTTCGGTACCATCAATTGTTGTACCCGGATTATAATCTGCAGAGCGTATCCACGCCTGGGTAAGAAATGTGAATTTAACATAATTACTTCCATCCTCGTTCAAAGGTAATTTTCTGTCTTTAAAAAAATTGGAAGATTGCGCATGAGCCTGCTGAGTCAACAGCATAGCACCACAAACTGAAAGAACAGTTGTAAACTTTCTCATTGTTTTTTATTTATATAATTGAATAATAATGACGCGATCTTTTACAGAATAGAATATAATTCTGCAAAATTGGTCACAAAAAAGATTTTGAATAAGAAAAAAATCAGGCTATAAAATCATATTGCCAATCACAAAAAAGATCGTAAAGATGAACTTTTTCTGGCAATAGGTTTATGAAAGCACGATCAAATATCGGCGTAGGGGAAAAATCAATTGATTTTACCAGTTTCTGCGACATTTCAAAAAAAACAGGCAAAATGTCATCCTCAATACTTGATTCCTCTGCCAGAATAATCTGTGATACCATGGCATTTGAAGGAAGAGAAAGTGTATGGTCATTTCGGCTTCCATCTGTTATCTCGATATCCGAATCTACAATAGTGTTATTGTAATTGAAAAAATTAGAAGTGTAAAAGGAGGCAACCATTATCAATAGAAAAGACAACAGAAACAATTCTGTTTTTCTAAAAGATAATCTGTTTATAGCGCCCATTACTAATGCTTTATTTGAGGTTGCAAAGATACGGCGAGCAATAAAAAATACCTAAAAATAACGATTTTAAATTTTAATAATGAGAGCCCACTTTATTGATAAAACAAATGAAATATCGATGTTGGAGTGTGGTGCTATCAAGAATTATGATTATACAATCTCAGAACTCAGGCCTCTGTCCAGCAGAGCTTGATTCATGGGTTTGAGTTTTTCCAATGATCCTGACTTAACGGTGCATTTGCCTTTATAATGGACAAGAATGGTACATTGCTCCGCCTGTTCAAGCGTATGTTCACAAATCTCTATAAGACATTTTATCACAAAATCAAATGTATTGACCTCATCATTGTGAAGAACTAATTTATACAATTCATCCTCTTGTTCAAGTACCAGCACATCCTCCTCATACTGTCTTTTGGGCTGGTCGTAAGATTGGCTGTTAAAAATTTTCATTATTACAAATATTAACCCTCCGTGATCTCATCTGTAAGATCATCAGATATTGGTTTTTTATAAATCAACTCTACCAATTCCACTCCTTTGTTTTGCATCTTAAGAATCTTAAAATGATAGAATCCGAAATCAAACTCCTGGTTTTCTTCAGGAATATCCTGTAACTCATTCAATATAAAACCGGCAAGTGTATTATATTCTCCTTCTTCAGATTCAGGGATATTCTTGGGAAGACATTCGTTAATCTCCTCCAGTGGCTGCGTCGCCTGTACCCAGAAGGTATTGTCACCTACCTTATCTACAATCTTATCCTCTTCATCTTCCTCATCCTGAATCTCACCTACCAATTCTTCCAAAATATCCTCCAGCGTAATAATACCTTCAGTACCACCAAATTCGTCTATTACAATGGCCATATGTTGCTTCTTGAGCTGGAAAGATTTTAAAAGATCTGATATTTTTTTGCTACCAACCACAAAAAAAGCATCCCGCATCAAACCACGAAGATCATCTAGGCTAAGCTCTCCTTTGCGTTTGATATATTCCCTTATGATTTCCTTGGTATAAAAAATACCAATAACGTTATCGATAGACCCTTCATAGACAGGAATTCTAGAATATCCACTATCCATTATCTGTGCGATAATCTCTTCAATACTATCTTCTATATCTATACTAGATATATTTTGACGAGGAATCATAATCTGCTTGGCATTGTGATCTGTAAAATCAAATGCATTTTTGATGATCTCATAGTTTTCCTCTTCAATCTCACCACTGTCTGCAGATTGCTTCACCAATAGCTGCAATTCTTCGGTAGAATGTATGTCCTGATCTGTCGCCGGATTAATCTTAATCACTCTCAAAAAACCGCTGGAAAGAGAATTCATCAACCAAATAAAAGGCTGAAAAACTTTATAAAATAAATGCAGAGGATAAGCAATAAAAAGTGTTGTGGGTTCGGATTTCCTAATCGCTATAGATTTTGGAACCAGCTCACCAAATACAATATGCATGGTGGTTATCAGCATAAAACTACAAACCACGGATATGGTGGTAACAGTTGACGCTGCCAACTCGATATCTAAGGAATGAAAAAGCCCTTCTATCAAATGGTGCAGAGCGCTCTCGCCCACCCAACCAAGTGCCAAAGATGCCAATGTAATTCCCAACTGGGTTGCAGACAGGTAAGCATCAAGGTTTTTAATAATATTCTCGGCCTGTTTGGCCATTGTATTACCCTCAGCAGCTTTTAGCTGAATTTGGGAGTAACGTACTTTAACAATTGAAAATTCGGCGGCTACAAAAAAGCCATTCAGAAGAACTAGAAATAATGCAATAAGAAGTTTGACTAAACTATCGGGGTCCATTTAATATTGTTATACAATGTTTTGCAAAGATATATAAATTTTTTCACATCAATTATTAACAATATTTAACTGATATGTAGTAACTTGAATGTAGCCAAAATAATAAAAAGCACTGGAAAATACTCCAATGCTTTTTATAACTAACTACTAACTTTAACTTATAGGGTATCTTAACTGTTCTTAAGAGCTTCTGCTCCGGAAACAATTTCAAGAATTTCGTTGGTAATGGCGGCCTGTCTTGCTTTGTTGTAAAAGATGACAAGATCATTTTTAAGCGCCTGTGCATTATCTGTGGCTTTGTGCATAGCTGTCATTCTGGCACCATGCTCAGAAGCTACAGAATCCAAAATTGCTTTAAACACCTGCGTTTTGATCGATTTTGGAATCAATGCATCCAAAATCTCCTGTCTGCCTGGCTCAAAAATATAATCAACATTAATTTCTGTTGTTTTCTCCGGAACAGCTATTGGCAAAACCTGTTCGGTTACAACTTCCTGCGTTGCTGCATTGATAAATTTATTGTAAATCACAAAAACTTTATCAAACTTCCCTGCTTTGAAATCGGACATCACACGATCTGTAACATTTGCAACATGATCAAACGATAAGTTATCAAACAAAGCACTTTGGTTATCATAAAGAGAACGACCTCTTCTCACCGCATCAAAAGCTTTTTTACCAATAGTCAACACTTCTGCTGCCACATGATCAAAAGTTGAAAGCTGATGATTAAGCTCTTTGATAACAGAAGAGTTGAAAGCCCCTGCCAAACCTCTGTTGGAAGATACTGTGATAAACAAAACTCTCTTTACCTCCCGCTCGGCAGCATAGGGAGAGACATTATCTGAATCCGAAGCCGCATTCACATTTTCTATGATCTCCTGCAGTTTTTCGGAATAAGGTCTCAGCATTACGATTGCATCCTGTGCTTTTTTCAGTTTCGCTGCGGAAACCATTTTCATAGCACTTGTGATCTGCATCGTAGATGATATCGATGAAATCCTGCCTCGTATTTCTTTTAAGTTTGCCATATGATATTTAGTTGTTGGTTGTCGGTTGTTGGTTGTTAGTTTTAGAACATTCTGTCAACTATCAACCAATAACCATCAACTAATTTTTAATTATATTTAGAAGTAAGATCTGTTGCTACTTGTTTTAGCACGCCTGTAATCTCACCATCAATTTTGCCAGCTTTAAGAGCTGCCATCACCTCAGGATGTTTGTTTCTAAGGTATTCTACATATTCCACTTGGAATTCTTTTACTTTTCTAATTGGCACATTCTTCAACAGGTTTTCTGTACCTGCATAGATCATTGCCACCTGATTTTCTACAGGAAGCGGAGAGTTAACAGGTTGCTTAAGAAGTTCCACATTTCTCTCCCCTTTTGAGATGACCGCCAAAGTAGCAGCATCTAGGTCAGAACCGAACTTAGCAAAAGCTTCCAATTCTTTATATTGTGCCTGATCCAGTTTCAAAGTACCGGATACTTTTTTCATAGATTTGATCTGGGCATTACCACCAACTCTAGATACAGAGATCCCTACGTTGATCGCCGGACGAACCCCTGAGTTGAACAAGTCCGTTTCTAGGAAGATCTGACCATCTGTAATAGAAATTACGTTGGTCGGGATATAGGCTGATACGTCACCTGCCTGCGTTTCGATAATTGGAAGTGCTGTTAAAGATCCACCACCTTTTACAATTGGTTTGATAGACTCTGGCAAATCATTCATTTGCGCAGCAATGGTATCGTCAGCAATTACTTTTGCTGCTCTTTCCAACAATCTGGAGTGAAGGTAGAACACGTCACCAGGATAAGCCTCACGGCCCGGTGGTCTTCTAAGAAGAAGTGAAAGCTCACGGTAAGCCACAGCCTGCTTGGATAAATCATCATAAACGATTAACGCTGCACGACCACTATCACGGAAAAACTCCCCAATAGATGCACCAGCCATTGCAGAATAAACCTGCATAGGAACTGGATCCGAAGCGTTAGCTGCTACAACCACGGTGTAAGCTAGAGCCCCTTTATCTTCAAGCGTTTTAACAATCTGAGCAACAGTTGAAGCCTTTTGTCCAATGGCTACATATATACAATATACAGGGTTACCTGCATCATAAAATTCTTTTTGATTAATAATGGTATCAATGGCAACAGTTGTTTTACCAGTCTGTCTGTCTCCAATAATCAACTCTCTTTGTCCTCTTCCTACAGGGATCATCGAGTCAATCGCAACAATACCAGTCTGCAAAGGCTCGTTTACAGGTTGTCTAAAGATAACACCTGGAGCTTTTCTCTCCAATGGCATCTCATAAAGATCTCCTCCGATAGGCCCTTTCCCGTCGATTGGGTTACCCAAAGTATCTACTACTCTACCAAGCATCCCTTCCCCCACTTTGATAGAAGAAATCCGCTGTGTTCTTTTAACAGTGTCACCTTCTTTTACCAATTTGGATTCACCAAGAAGTGCCACCCCTACGTTGTCTTCTTCTAGGTTAAGTACAATTCCTTCTATCCCGGCTTCGAATCTTACCAATTCGCCGTATTCTACATTTTCTAAACCGTAAACACGGGCAATACCATCTCCAATTGTAAGAACAGTCCCAACCTCTTCTACGTTGGATTGTGTATCAAAATTTGCTAATTGCTGCTTCAGTATCGCTGATACTTCTGCCGGATTTATTTCTGCCATTATATGGTTCTTTTATTCTTAGTTAAGTTGAAATTCTTTTTTGATATTATTCAGTTTGGTTTTAACCGAAGCGTCTATCTGCTGATCGCCTACTCTTAGGATATATCCACCTAGGATCTCTGGTTTTACAACCGTTTTGAGATCATAATTGGCAACATTGACCATTTTGGAATCCGCAATAATCTGACGAACGGTATCCTGAGACAACGCCGTAGCGGTTACCAACGAAATGCGCTGTGTACCTCTGATATCTTCTACCTTATTGATAAACTCTTGAGCAATATTACTAAGCTGAGCCTCTCTGCCGTGTCTTATCACAAGTCTAATAATATTTTGCGATACCGGAGAAAAATTTTTAAAGATCTCCAAGGCAATAGCATCTTTTTTGCGGGCATCTATGAAAGGCGTATGCAGAAACTGGTTCAGGTCTTTGGACTCAGACACGATCTTTACGATGTCTTTCATCTCCCCGAATACAGTCTCTGTATTACCAGATTCCTGCGTAAAATCCAATAAACCCTGTGCGTATCTTTTAGCTACTTTAGATGTTAACATCCTGATTAGTTAAGGTTTGATTTGTTTAAAATATTTTCTACCAAAGCATTCTGAGCACCATCGTTGTTCAGTTTTTCTTTCAGGATACTTTCTGCAATGCTTACAGAAAGCGAACCGATTTGATTCTTGATATCTGCCATAGCAGCATTCTTTTCTGTTTGGATAGACTGTCTTGCCGCAGCAATCATTTTCTCTCCCTCAACTTTAGCACTATCTTTAGCTTCGTTAACGATTTTATCCTTCATCTCACGGGCTTCCTTCAGGATGCCATCTCTTTCTGCTCTAGCTTCACGAAGAATCCTTTCGTTATCTTCTTTTAGCTGTGCCATTTCCAGTTTAGCCAGTTTAGCCTGGTTCAACGCATCAATGATGGTGACTTCTCTCTGGTTAACCGCTTTAAGAATTGGTTTCCATGCAAAAGCTTTAAGAAGAACTACCAGCAGGATAAATACGACTGCAGTCCAGAAAATATTACCAATAGAAGGCGTTAATAAATCCATTATATGATATTAGTATTAAAATGTTATTGTTATAATCATAATTAAAAGTATTCTGCAAACCAACCGTTTACAGAATACTTTAAAAATCTCTTATCCGTTTCCTAGTAATGCTACTACGATACCGAAAAGACCAGCACCCTCGATAAGAGCGGCTGCGATAATCATTGCAGTTTGGATTTTTCCAGATTGTTCTGGTTGTCTTGCAATACCATCCATTGCAGAACCACCAATTTTTCCGATTCCTAATCCAACTCCTAGAACTGCTAAACCAGCTCCGATTGCTGCGATACTACCTGTCATAACTATATAATTTAAAAATGTTATTTTTATATTTAACTATTAATGATCGTGTGCGGTTTCTACTGCCGATCCTATAAACAATGCCGTTAACATGGTGAAGATATAAGCCTGCAATGCTGCTACCAAAACCTCCAGAACGTAGATGAACAAAGATAATCCCAATGATACCGGCGTAATAGCGTAAGTACCCATGATAAAGATCAATGAAATCAAACTCATGATGATAATGTGACCTGCCGTCATGTTGGCAAACAAACGGATCATCAATGCAAACGGCTTGGTGATAATTCCCAAAAGCTCTACAGGAACCAAAATAATATACACCAACACTTTACCAGCGAATGGCATATTTTTCCCCAACGGGTCAAACATGTGCATCCAATAAGTCTTCTTACCGCTGAAGTTAACAATCAGCAATGTGAAAACAGACAATACCAATGTGAACGCGATATTCCCCGTTGTATTGGCAGAACCTGGTAAAAGTCCCAAAATGTTAAGTATCCAAATAAACAAAAACAAAGTCACCAAATAAGGCACATATCTCTGATATTTTACAGATCCGATATTTTGCAAAGCAATCTCATCACGCACAAACACAATGATTGGCTCCATAAATTTGGCAATACCAGAAGGTACATTCGATTTCTTATAAGATGCCGCTGTCGCAAAACCAATAATTAACAAGATTACAGCCGCCAAAATCATCTGCGCCACCACTTTGGTAATAGACAGGTCAATTGGCATTTTGTTGGTTGCGTGGCCGTCATGCTCCGTAATGTCGCCAGCCGCATTGGTCTCATAAATCTTGTTATGGAATACTTTATAATATTTACCATCAACCGCTGCTACTTCGTCTTCGTTATGACCAAACTTTGCAGAGCTGAATACTTTAAGACCGTTATCAATTAGAATAATTGGCAGCGAAAAGCCCACAGATTCGTGACCTTCTCCCCACAAATGCCATGAGTGAGAATCCTGAACGTGATGCATGATAAAAGGAACAGGATTATACTTCTCTTCTTTCTCCTTCAATTCTTTACCTAAAGATTGCGCAAATACTTGCCCAAAGAGGAAAACGGTAAGGACAATGTACAGTTTTTTAAGACTCATAAGCCAAATAATTCTCAATTTTTTGCAAAAGTATAAAATTAATTCCAATCGTCCAGCATAACCCGGGATTAAATACATGATATTAATCTTGTTTTTTTATCAGTCTTATAACGAGCAACATATCAGCCAGCATATAGATCCAATACAATACAAAATAAACCACAATATGTGCAGAAAAATCCGTCCTGAAGCGGTAAAACAGATAGCCTATCGCAAAAAATTTGAAGACAATCAAACCTAAATAAACAAAGCCAAGACCGCTGTACCTAGTGAAGCCATAAAACCCCAAAATGATCAGCAAACCTATCAGGTTAATAGCAAACAAACCACCATGAAGCGTTGGATTGATACACCAGTTATTCCCAAAAAAATTAACAAATAGCCCTACAACAAGACCAATCAGTAAAAAAATAAGAAGGGAAGTGAGCGCCGTTTTTAATCGATTCATAAGAATGCAAAAGTAAAAAAATTAATGAGAGCCGACGCATCTAAAAAAATCCGGTCTAAGTAACGTTTTTAATCTTAAAGAAAATCATGTAAATAATATGTCGCAAATTCAATTTAAACTTTAAAACAAACTTGTTCCTGCATAATAGTGAGAAAAATCATGCCCTATCAACATGATGCCTATAATCCATTATAGCTGGGATGCATCCAATACAAAAAACTGCCTATTTGTTACATTTCTATCAAAAAAATTTCCCAGTCTGTAAAATAATATAAATTTGCAGAATTGTTTTTCAACATCGCATAATTATGTCGCAAGATAGCAGCGGTCATATAGACCTCAAAAAATTATCATGGATAGGTGTTTTGGTTTCTTTGGGAATTGTTTTCGGAGATATCGGAACCTCGCCACTTTATGTAATGAAAGCCATTATCAATGCCGGGAAGGCAGGTGGCGTCATTTCAGAAGAATATATAGAAGGTGCCCTCTCCTGCATTATATGGACGCTGACGCTGCAAACCACCGTTAAATACGTTATCATTGCGCTAAGGGCAGATAACAAAGGCGAAGGCGGAATCCTGTCTTTATATTCACTGGTGAAGCGCTTTAAGAAAAAATGGCTCTACCTGGTTGCCATCATTGGAGCTGCTGCACTGGTAGCCGACAGTATTATTACACCATCACTGACTGTGATGTCTGCTATAGAAGGTCTGGAACTTGTTACCCATAAGCCTCCTGTTGTGCCAATTACACTTACCATCCTTGTGGTGATTTTTGTCGTGCAGCAATTTGGTACCAGTTTTATTGGGAAATTTTTTGGTCCCGTTATGGTGCTTTGGTTTTTGGTTTTAGGCGGATTTGGTTTGGTTCATCTGGTTGAACAGCCAGCTGTTTTAAAAGCCTTTAACCCGATGTACGCCATCAAGCTGATTTACAATTCGCCGAGTGCCATTATCATTTTGGGAGCCGTTTTCCTATGTACCACAGGTGCCGAAGCTCTCTATTCTGACCTTGGGCACTGCGGCATCAAGAATATCAGGCTAAGTTGGGTGTTTGTAAAAGCAATGCTTATTCTCAATTACCTAGGACAAGGCGCATGGCTGTTGAGCAACTACCATGAAGTTTTTCGAGGGAAGAACCCATTCTTTGGCATCATGCCAGAATGGTTCATTATCCCGGGAGTTATACTGGCCACTGCCGCAGCTATTATTGCGAGCCAGGCCGTTATCACTGGCGCATTCACGATGTTTTCGGAAGCCATGTCGCTCAACTTTTGGCCTAACCAAGAGATCGAATACCCATCGGGGATCAAAGGGCAGATGTATATCCCAAAAATCAACTGGGGAATCCTCATGCTTTGCTTTATCGTTGTCATGTACTTCCGCGAATCAGGACGTATGGAAGCCGCTTATGGGCTATCTATTACCGTCACGATGCTGATGACCACAGTGTTGCTGGTATTTTGGTTTTTCAAAACAAGAACCAACAAAATTTGGATTGGCCTGTTTGCTCTTGTTTATCTTATTATAGAAGGAGGATTTTTTAGTGCCAACATCATTAAGTTTTTTGATGGCGGATGGATCTCCGTGCTTCTCGCTGGTTTTATTGGTGTTTGTATGTACGCCTGGTATAACGGGCGGATTATCAAAACCACTTTTATCAAGTTTGTCAAACTCCAAACCTATGTATCTACCATCAAGGATATGAAACTGGACGAGACCATCCCCAAATATGCCACCAACCTGGCATTCTTTAGCCGCGCCAAACGCGATGACGAGGTAGAGTCCAAGATTATCTACTCCATCATCAGGGCACAACCGAAAAGGGCCGATCATTATTTTATACTGAACATCGTTAATCAGGAAGACCCATACAGTTTCCGCTATCATATCGAGGAAGTATTGCCTGGAACGATTTACAAGATTAATTTCCTGCTGGGGTTCAAAAGGGATCGCCGCATCAACGATTATTTCCAACAAATCCTGAATGATATGATGGAAGACGGCACCATCCCTTCTCGCAGTTCGCACCCATCGCTGCGCGCGCATAATATACCGCCAGACCTGAAATTTGTGATTATCGATAATGTTTATATCAACGATATTCTACTAACGATCAGAGACAAAATTATCCTGAACATCTACAACTTTGTCAAAAAGCTGGGCAGCAATGATTTTACCGCCTATGGTGTTGAAAGCCACAACGTTGTGGTAGAATCTGCACCATTACTGGATCAAAAAATCAAAATCGAAAAAATACAGAAAGTGGAAAACCACCATTCTGACTAATCCAAAAAAATCGCTATTTTTGTACAATGGATACGAAACAAAAAGAGCTAAACATTACAACTATAAAAGATGTCCTAAGACAATACCTTCAGGATAAAGGCTTCCGCAACACGCCGGAACGCTATACCATCCTAGAGGAGATCTACAATATGGAGCATCACTTTAACGTGGATGATCTTTATCTGCTGATGATGCAGAAAAAATACCATGTCAGCAAGGCAACCATTTACAATACGATCGAGATTTTTTTGGATGCCGGACTTATCAGGAAACACCAGTTTGGCGAGAAAACGCTTAGCACCTCCTCTTATGAGAAATCCTACTTTGACAAGCAACACGACCACCTTGTTGTTTACAAAGCTGGATCTGATAAAGAAATTGAAGAAATCATCGAGTTCTGTGATCCCAGGATTCAGGGTATCAAGGATTCTATAGAGGAAGCATTTGGTGTCACTATCGATACACATTCGCTTTATTTCTACGGACACAAGAAGTCTGACCATTAATGAAGAAATCCCTTTTCGCTGTTTTTCTGCTACTGGCATTTGCCAAGCTACTTTCTCAAGTTGCACCGGCTCCGGCTTCGGGTGTGACTAAAGACCCTTTTTTTTCTAATGCATCTGCTAAAAAAGATCCTACCAAGAAGGTCAAACATATTCATTCCGACAAAGCAGGCGTTAGTCCTGATAAATATGAAGGCAATATGGTTTTCTCCGGAAATGTTCAGTTTGAACATCAGGGATCTGTACTCACTGCTGATGAAGTGGTTTTTTATCAGAAAGACAACTTCCTGAAGGCCATCGGCAATGTAGTGCTTACCACATCGGACGGCAGTAAAATCACTGCTGAAGAGATGGAATACGATGGCAATACGCAACGTGGTATCGCCCGCAAAAATGTTGTGCTGACAGACCCTAAGCAAACCATCAAAACAGAAACACTCTATTACGACAAAATCCCCAACACGGCCTATTTTAACACCGGAGGTACCATCTATACCAATGACGGTGCGGTGATGTATACCAAGGCTGCCACTTACTATCTTAATACCAAGCTGATTGATTTTGTTGGCCGTTCTAATATCGAGACTGACAAATACACCATTGTTAGCGATAATATCAAACAAAATCAGAATACCGGCGTATCAGATTTCTTTGGCCCTACAACTATCAGAAGTAAAGAAAACCCAAGAAACTATGTGTATACGGAGCTGGGCAGCTACAACTCCAAAACCAGCGAATCTTTCCTTAACAAAAACTCCAGAATTTACTACAACGACAAAATCCTGAGTGGCGATAAGCTCTACTACAACCGCAACACGGGATTTGGCAAGGGCAATGGCCATGTGAGGCTGGATGACCCGAAGGAAAACCGCTATATTATTGGTGGATATGGCGAGATCTACGAGAAAAGGGACTCTGCCATGGTTACAGACAAACCTTATGCGGTGAAGATTCTCAGCAAAGACTCGGTTTATATTGCCGCAGACCGCTTCCTAAGTTTTCAGAAACCCGATAGCGCCAATGTGCAAAAGAAAAAAAGCTTCCTAAGGGCATACAGAAAAGTAAGAATCTTCAAAACAAATATGCAGGCACGTGCCGACTCGCTAAGCTACAACGAGACCGATGGCGAGATGCACCTGATGCGAAAACCGATCCTGTGGATGGGCACCAAGCAGGTAACCGGTGATGAGATACGCGTCTACAGCAACCCGGAAAAGCAGGTGGCTGATTCTGTCCGTGTGTTGGGAAATGCCTTTGCCATCAACAAAGTAGATTCGCTAAATACAAAAGATGAGTTCCACCAGATCAAAAGTAAAAATATGGTGGTTTACCTGAAAGATGACAACGCCATAGATATGGCCAAGGCAATTGGCAATGCCCAGGCGATCACATACGCCGATGACGAAAACCAAAAAACCCATGAGATTACGCGGATTGGCGTGGCTCTGTCCACCTGTGGTGAGATTGTAGCCGAGTTTGTGGATAAAAAATTAGAGAATGTTTCCTGTAACATCGGTGCCAACCAAGACATTTACCCGATGAGCAAGATCTCGCGCGAGCAACGTTTTTTCAAGGATTTTAACTGGAATACCAAAGACAGACCTCGGAAGTGGGAAGACATCTTCTTGGACAGCCCGGACTATCCCGAAACCCAATATAAGTCTGACAACTCCCTGTTTGACCATGCCGAAAGCGAACGAAAAAAACAGGAAGAGAAAAACAAGCCTAAAACACCCACAAGAGTTAAGAAATAAGTTTTTGGCTCAACCTCGGGAGATTTTGCGTAATGGAATGAATTTTTGATTCAGAGTATTTAAAGAAGTGAAAAAAGCAATTTTTTTGTTTACTTGGCTGCTCTTAAAAATCAGGATATCTACGATTTTTTAGAGTATATCTAGCATTTATACTTTGATGAGGAATTCAGCGAAAAAATTGCTACTTAGTCAAATTTAATTTGCTCAAAGAAAAGGTCTTAAATTCTAAGAATAAATAAGATGTGAGTTTATAAAAAAACATCCTCTAATATAGAGGATGTTTGTAGACCCACAGGGATTTTAACCTACTAATTCATAAAACATCTTTAAGTATTTAATTTAAACGTTTTCAATTGTTTATGAATATATAATTTTTAATGATATTTAATAAAACTACTTGTATATCATTAAAAATGGCTGTAAATTTGGCTGTAATATTTTTTGAGATGATTAATATAAAGAGAAAAATAAATGTTGTTTTAGAAAAAAGAAAAAAAGACGGCATTATTGTTAATGATAATGTTCCAATTTTTTTCCGTGTAACATATAATTCGAACAGAATCAATTTGTTTACAGGATTTCGGATTGATAGAAATAATTGGAATGAAGACTTATCACAGGTAAAAAAAGGTTTATCCAATCTAAATGGCGAATCTTCAGAAGATATCAATACAAAACTCCGAAATCTGGAAAGCGATTTGCAATCATTCTTTATCAAATGTCAAGTAGAAGATAGAATTCCAGCTGTTGAAGAGTTAAAAATTAATTTCGGATTGATTAAAAATAAAGGCAATATAAAAGAGAAAAAAATATCTGAAATAATTGAAGATAAGGAAAATAATGCAGGAACATTTTTCGATACGTTTGATAAGTTCACTGATTTTTCTGGAAAAGTAAATAATTGGACTATTGACACTTATAAAAAATTTGAAGCACTAAAAAATCATTTGATTGCATTCAACCCAAATCTGACCTTTGATAATCTCAATTCCGAAGGTCTTCCCAAACTACTATCCTACTTTTCGAATACATTAAAGTTAAACAATGTCACAACAAAAAAATATTTGAAAAATCTAAAATGGTTTTTGAGATTCGCAGTGAAAAATAATTATTGTGATAATCAATATTTTCAACAGTTTGCGCCAAAAATAAAAACCGCAGACAAAGTTGTGGTTTTCTTGTCTGAAGATGAAATTCTTAAAATTAAAAATTTAGAAATTTCTCAAACTAAAAAATATCTCGAAAGAGTACGTGATGTTCTTCTCTTTACGTGTTTCACAGGATTAAGATATTCTGATGTTCAAAAACTAAAAAAGACAGACATCAAAAATGATAAACTTTATATTGTTACAAAGAAAACGTCTGATTCCATTACAATTGAGTTAAATGATGTATCCAAAGAAATATTAGAAAAATATTCAGAAAACGAAACAGAAATGGCGTTGCCTGTAATTTCAAATCAAAAAATCAATGAATATTTAAAAGAATTGGGACGTTTAGCTGAAATAGATGAACCGATAAATCACACTTATTTTATCGGAAATAGTAGAAAAGATGACACTAAACCGAAATGTGAATATTTTTCTTCGCACATTGGTAGACGAACATTTATTTGCCTCTGTATTTCAAGAGGAATTCCAATTCACGTGGTTATGAAATGGACTGGGCATTCCGATTATCAATCGTTGAAACCTTATATTGACGTGGTCGATTCTACAAGAGAAGTTCAAATGCAAAAACTTAATATTATATGAAAATTTCCGAACACCTCGATATTACATTAAAATTAGAAAAATCATTAAACAGTTTAGGAAAAGATAATTTATCAAAAAAATTAGTAGATGATTTATTTGATTATTCAAAATCATTAAATGAACTCGAATACAGTGAATTATATGAACATAAGAGACCTGCATTAATTTACAAAGAATACAAAAATGCTTTACTTAGAGTGAAATTTCATATTCAAAGTAAACGGAGCGCTTTAGAGTTTAATGAAATCAGTGCTTTAATAAAAAATGAATCGACCGCAGAAAGAATAGAATATGATATTCATTACAAAAAACTACGTGAAATTAGTTTGGAAGTAAGGGTTTCAAATTCTAAATTAGAGAGTTCCGGTTACAAATATGATAATGACTCAATTGAAATTAAGCAATTAAATGATGAATACGAAATAGTTAAGAAAAAATACAAAAATGAACAAAGCATTAGTTCCTCTTTGTATGAAAAATGGGAACGTAAAAAACGTGATTTATTTTATCTTTTGAAAATCAATCCTATGCAAATCATTAGTCAAATTGATGAGATTGAGAGCCAACTTTTAATACTTAATAATATTCAAAAATATTCCGAAAAATTATTGAAAGAAGAAAGATTGGTTTATTTTATTTATAAAATTTTTGTCGAATTAAAATTAGTCAAACATATTGGCTATGTTGATTTTTCCAACCAATTTTTAGGAAATGAAATAATGACTTTGGAAAAAGAGCAAAAAAAAGACAGAAATATCGCTTATGCAATTAATTGCATTGCAAATGAATTTGTTATACCCGAAATAGCAACGAAATGGAAAAAAGATATGGCAAATTATTTCGAGTTGAAAGATTTTGAAAAGAAAATTAATCCGTCCAAAGAGAATAAGAATGAAACAGACAAAGAAATTGATAACATTATTTTAGTTTCTAAATAAACTCTTTTAGTCTCATAAAATTGATTGAAATCAATAAATAATTCCAAAAACCACAATTTGATATTCATAGAATTTCACAGAATTCCAAAATAGTAAGAAATAATTCAACACATTGAAAATCAGCACAAATAATTGTGCTGATTTTTTATTTTGAATTTTTCTGAATTTTAAAAACTACCAATATTTGCATCATAAAAGTTTAAACAATGGATACACAAAATTTATTATCAAAGCCAATTTGGCAAATGACAGGCGAAGAATTTTTAGCCCTTACAAAAACAGGAAGCGAAGAAAAATCAGAAAAAGTTCAGTCAGAAGCAACAGTGAAAACAAATCCAAAACTGGTGTATGGAATTCGTGGAATTGCAAATCTTTTTGATTGTTCAATTGCAACTGCAAATCGAATTAAGAAAAGTGGTGTGATTGATGGTGCAATTTTTCAGAGAAATAGAACAATTGTAGTGAATGCGGACGAAGCTCTCAAATTATTTAATGATAGTGAGAAAAAATAAAATCCAACTTTTCACTTTGAGTTTCACTAAAATAAGTTTCATCCAAAATCTGAATAAATATAAAAAAAAATTCAGGTAATTATATCTAAGCTAAGTGGGAAAAATCCATAAACTCTATCAAACCGATTCAGGTTCAGTTACGGTATTTGATAAAGTCACCAACTATTTGAACCAAAAATATCAAGTTCGTTACAATGAAATTGCTTTGGAATTTGAAATACGAACCGAAAACGAAGATTGGGAAGAACTCAATATCAATTCATTGTTTATTGAGCTGATTCAATCAGGTATTAGTATTACTTTGAACAAGTTGGAAATTTTACTGAAAAGTCATTTGATTGGTAAATACAATCCTATTTACAATTACTTTGAAAATTTACCAAAATGGAACTGCGAAAATCATATTCAAAAATTAGCAAATTACATAACCACGACTGACAATCAATCGTTTCAAAAACATTTTGAAAAATGGTTGACAAGAGCTGTTTTGTGTTCACTTAAGAAAGGTTACATCAACAAACAATGCTTCGTTTTATTCAATACCAAGCAAAATAGTGGGAAAAGCAGCTTTTTGAGATTCCTGATTCCTAATCAACTAGAAAAATATTACACCGAAGATATAGGAATTGATAAGGACGGATTGATTTCGCTTTGTAAGTCTATGATAATTAATATTGATGAGCTTTCGGTGATGTCTAAAATTGATGTCAATACACTGAAATCTTTCATTTCAAAAAATACCATTAATGCCCGATTACCTTACGACAGAAAATCTTCATTAATGCACAGAACCGCATCGTTTTGTGGCTCCACCAACCGCTCAGATTTCTTGACAGATGAAACAGGAAGTGTCCGTTGGCAAATTTTTGAAGTTTTGGAAATCGATTTCAATTATTCTAAGGAAATCAACATTAATCAAGTTTGGGCTCAGGCTTATTTCAATGCTTTTGAAAGAAAAAACTACAATCCCGAACTTACTGCCGAAGATATTCAGGAAAATGAAAAACGTAATGAAAAATACAAGCAAGTCAGTTTAGAGCAGGAAATTATTCTCACCCATTTTGAAAAATCGGAAAACAAAATTGATTTTTTGACCGCCACAGATATTATGCTTTCAATGAACAATGCTTTGGGAGTTCGGTTAAACATTATAAAAATCGGAAAAGCATTAACGACTTTGAATTACGAACGCATTAAACATTCCAAAAGACAAGTCTATGGTTATTTGATAAAGCGAAAAATAGAAGAATCAAAAAACGACAATTAACAATCAACTTACCTAAGTTACCACCTTACCTGAATTAAAAAAAACAACTATCAATAAAGGTTTTTCAATGAGTTAATGTTAAAATTAGTACTTACCTAGATTACCAATTTATATACAAGGAAAGGTAGATAGGTAGAAAAAGGTAATGGCTAAAAATTAACCGAAAACAGTTCAAATAAAGACTTTGGTAGAAAGGTAAGGAGATTTTAAAAACATTTACAAAACTTAAAAAAAATGAACTGCAAACAATTAAATAGCATATCGTTGGAAGAAGTCCTCCTTTCTCTCGGACACCTTCCCACGAAACAAAATGAAAAAGAAGCTTGGTATCTCAATCCCTTTGCCAGCGAATCCCAAGCCTCTTTTAAATTGGATAAAAGACTCAACGCCTGGTATCTTCATTCAGAAGGGATCGGCGGGAACAATACCGACTTTATGAAGAAATATCTGAACGCTTCAGTAAGCGAAGTTTTGGTTTGGGCAGAAGATCAGAGTTTTTCTTCTTTTCAACAGCAAAACATCTCAGATCGGAAAGTAGAAAATCTTCCTAAAAGTTATGAGATCATCGAAATTAAAAACGTTCAGCATCCTGCACTTTTAGAATATTTGAATCACAGAAAAGTAGAAAGCCAAATTGATTTTTTAGATGAAATTCATTATCGAATAAATGACAAAAATTATTTCGGAATTGGATTTAAAAACGATTCCGGTGGTTACGAAATTCGCAATAAATATTCAAAAATCTGCTTAGGCAAAAAAGATATATCTACGGTAAAAAACAGCTCAAATTCAATTCGGGTTTTCGAGGGTTTTTTCGATTTTCTATCCTTTAAGAATATAGAGAATTTTTTAGAAAAAGAGCCTTCGGATTATCTGATTTTGAATTCAGTATCGATGATTTCCAATATTAAAACTACACTTGATAATTACGAAAACATCGAGCTTTATTTTGACAATGACGAAGCTGGAAACAGAGCGGTTGAAATGATTAAAAACGAAAATGAAATAGCAGAAGATTGTCGGATTTTGTATTCTAATTTCAAAGACTTGAATGATTGGTTGATCCACAAAAATCCATCAAATGAACAACAAGTTAGGTACAGGAGAAGGTGAGTAAAATAAGCATAGGTAAAATACGGTGGGTAGTTAGTGCAAAAAGTACCCAAAGTTTACAATAAGCGTTTCCGCTGATTGCAAAATTGGGATTTTTGATTTCTTCCTATCGTCAGAAATGTTTTTAAACACACTCAAAACAATACAATGGAAAAAGACTTTTTACAAGAATTTATAAACCAAGCCACAAAAGAAAACGAAGCCAAAATTGCTCAGGAAAAGAGAAAAAAACATTTCCAAGAATTGGGCAGAAAAGGTGGTTTGAAGACCAAAGAAAATAAAAAACTGGATAAAGTTATTTCGATACGAATGACCAATTCCGAATATGAAACCCTGATTCAAAAACAAGAAAAATATCCGTTAAAATTATCAACCTATATCCGAAATATTTTGTTGGAAAAAGAACTCAAGATTAATGAATTTCAAACCGATGAAGTCTTACTTCAATATGGAAATCACTTCAAAAAAATAACGAATCTTTTGCGAAATCGGGAATGGAATGTTTTTGAAAATAAGAAAGAAATTTTAATGAAAATCGAAAATCTAATCGGATTGATTCATCAATATTTATATTCAAAAACTCAGAAAAATGAATAATTCTGCAGCCACAAGAACCATTACAAAAATAGCTTTGGAATACAATGGAAATGACAAAGGAACAGCCGAATGATTTCGTCAAATTGTCTTTTAAGTTCAAATCCGGAAGGTCAGTATTTAGAAATGAAAACTGTAGCCGACCGAAATCCCAAAGTGAAGAAATGGGCATTGACAGGTTATATTTCTCAACCAGACGAAATTGGCAGAAAATTGAAGGATGAAGAATTTTTAGAAATCGCCACCAAAGCTTTAGAAAAAATCGGGGTGACAGAAAACAACCAATTTCGATTGGATATCCACAACAGTACGAAGCAAAAGCATATTCATTTTATCGTGAACAGGATTGATGTTTCGGGGAAATGTACCGTGAGATCACACGATATAGGAAGAAGATTCGGAGAAGCCGTTCGAGAAGTTTGTATAGAAAAAGGATTGTTGACTGATGTGGAAATAGGAATTCAGAAAAAAGCTGAGATGCTGAAAAGCCTAACAGAAACTTTAAAGACCACCGATAATTTTGATGAACTGATTTTAGAAATGAATAGAAAAGGTTTTGAAATTCAATTGTCTTCAAATGTAAAAGACGGGATTTCGGGAATGCGGATTGTGATGGAAAAAGACAAAAATCATCAAACAGAAAGAGTTTATAAAGCGGGTTACAAATTGTCTGAAATTTCAAATCAATTGAAAATCTCTGAAATAAAATCTTTGTTTGAAGTGAAAAAAGCGGTTAGGGATGCACAAAAACACACTGTCAACTTAGAGGGGTTTCGGAAAAATATTCGAGAAAAAGGATTTTCTGTAAAGATCCAATATAACGGAGAATTTAAAGCCAATCAAAAAAAAGAAATTCAAGATTTATGGATAAACCAAGTTGATAATAATCAACAGAAAAACGGATTCTTTTTCCGAAAAAAGATTAGTAAAAAACAAAAGTAAGCAAAATGGCGAAAATGGTTATTATACAGAGGTTTATAAAACAGCAGTACAAAGTTGGAAGTCGGTGTACGATAGGTTTTGGGCTTAAAAAGACAAGGTTAGGTTACTAAATCATTACCAGTTCAGCTTGGTAATGATTGTGATAAATGGCTATAATTCAATCTTTTGCATTCTTTTTCATAGTTCCTTGTAGCTCATTGATAGTTAATTTTAAACATTAAACAATTGAGTTATGGAGACAGTGAAAAGATCCACCTTCAAGTTATTGCTTTACCTGAAGAAAAATGAACCAAAAAAGAAAGGTAACGTACCAGTTATGGGACGGATTACCATCGACGGAACGCCTAAAACATTTGGAACCAAACTAGAAATTGATCCCAATATCGCCATTTTAAATCGTCTATTAGTTTCATTTGTTTATATTTTATATTATTGAGCAAAAGTACAACAAGCAAGTTACTTTTTGTAACTTTGTATCAAAAAGTAATAGTAACATTTGAGTAACTAGCTAACTTATTATGGAAACACCAATAGAACCAATAAAAGAATGTAGCCATACCATATTGGCAATTCACGATGTAATGGATTTACTTAATGGAAAGTGGAAAGTGTCTATTATCGCATGCCTTTGTTACGAAAAAATGCGTTATTCTGAATTGTTAAGAGAGGTAAAAGGAATTTCGGGTAGAATGTTAAGTAGAGATCTGAAGGAACTAGAAATGAATCAACTGATTACAAGAACGGTACTAAATACTCAACCTGTAACCATAGAATATGAAATAACTGAATATGGATCAACACTTAAAAAATTAACAACTACTATTGCTGAATGGGGTATAATTCATAGAAATAGAATAATAGGTAATAGGTAATAAATTAGGTGATTACCGTTAACATTACTGCGTAATGCCATTGGTAGTACAATTAAACATATCAGAGACAAGGAAAATGTTTAGGTAGTATAATTTAGTTCATTCGAAAGTATTTCAAGCTACTCTGTAATTTATATCTTCAGCTATAAAATTGTAATACTAATACGAATTGTTGTCATCACTAAATGTTGGCCTATTTTAATTATTGGTCGTGATTTTTGTTTTGTGCTTTCCTCCCCATTGAGCCAAAGCCGTAATAATATCTTTCAACGATTGACTGTAATCAGTAGGAAGATATTCTACTATTACAGGGGTTTGGTCCGCAAATACAGTTCTTCCCACCAAATGGTTTACCTCTAATTTCTTCAATTCACTTGATAGCATTTTTGCGGAAATACCTTTTACGGCTCGTTGTAATTCGTTGAACCTTGTATGACCGCCTAAAATTGCAATCATAACCCGTATGGTCCACCTACCGCCAAGAACGTATATAGCGTCTTCTGTTGCTGATAGACGATTTGTGCATTGTACTGGTGAATACTCTAATTTATTCTTCGCCATTATTCATTTTTTGGAATCTACTAACCAAAAGGTTACTACTTACATTTTAGTAACTACTGTAGTTTAGTTAGTAAATATACATAATTTTGTAGTATCAAATTTTTAAAAATGAAAAAATGAAAGCAACAAAAATCGCATACTACGTTACAACAGGAATCACTTCCGCAATGATGACATATATTGCATTTGAGACCCTCACCAAACCTGAAGTCAAAGTATCAATGGCACATTTAGGGTTTCCGGATTATTTTCGGATTGAATTGGGAATTACAAAACTTATCGGTGCAGTTTTACTTTGGCTGCCGGTTAGATTGTTAAAAGAGACTGCTTACATAGGTTTCGCAATTATGTTCGTATCGGCTTCCATAGCACATTATGCAGTAGGCGATCCTGCGGATAAGGTTATCGCCGGTATTGTTTTTCTTGCAATTTTAATTGCTTCGTACATAAGCCACGAAAAACTTCAAAACAAATAAAAATTATTGATTGATATAATTTTTGACACACATTTAAACAAATAGATATATGATATTAGTAACAGGAGCTACCGGTCAATTTGGTGCAAAAGCAGTTGAACATTTATTAAAAAAAGGAGTAAATCCTACAGAAATTTCAGTTTTAGTGAGAGATTCTGATAAAGCAATTAGTTTAAAAGAAAAAGGGGTACATATTAAACAAGGCAATTATACCGACTATGGTTCGATGGTAGAGGCTTTTCGAGGAGTAGATAAATTATTGCTGGTGTCTAGCAATGATAGGGAGGCTTTTGAAAACCGTACGTTACATCACATAAATGTAATAAAAGCAGCCAAGGAAGCAAACGTCAATCACATTATATATACTTCCTTTGTTAGAAAAGCAGGTTATGAAAAATCAGCTATAGCTGATTTCCAAAATTCTCACGTCGAGACTGAAAACTGTCTAAAAGAAAGTGGTATTGATTACACCATACTTCAAAATGGTATTTACGCTGAAATGATACTCGCTTTTGTCGGCGATAAAGTGGCCGAGACCAAAAACATTTTGTTTCCTGCAGGAGACGGGAAAGCAAGTTGGGTACTTCGCGAAGAGTTGGCCGAAGCTGCTGCACACGTTTTAACAACAGAGGATCATAGAAATAAAACCTATTCATTAACCAATACCGAATCCATTGGTTTTAATACCATAGCTCAAGATATTTCTGAAGTATTGGATAAAAAAGTCAAGTACACATCCCCAGATGTTAATGAGTTTAAAGCTATTATGGAAAAAGCTGGCGTACCCGAAATGTATATTGGTATGTCCACTATGTGGGGTACAGCTATATCGGAACAAACAATGGACAAAGAAGATGATACCTTGGCGAATTTCTTAAATAGAAAACCAACTTCTATACGTCAATTTATACAACAGGTTTATAGTTAATCGCTTACTTTCAATTCGAGAGTGTAATGATTTAGCCTAAATCTTAACAAATTAACGAACATAAGTAGCAAATAGAGAAATAGCTATTTATGAACCAAATAAATTCAAGAAATCACATTGCTCTATGAACGAAAAATATACAGTACCAGCAACTACAAGAATAGGACACGTACATCTAAAGGTAGCTGACCTTGATAAATCTCTGGGTTTTTATAAAGATTTATTAGGCTTTGAAATGACGTCAACTTATGGGAAACAGGCCGCTTTTTTATCGGCAGGTAGCTATCATCATCATATAGGTCTCAATACGTGGCATAGCGCTGGGTCGCCACCTGCGCCCGCGAATGGTGTTGTTTCTGTGGTCATTCCAAGAAAGGAATTAATGTATTGTTGGTACTTGATTGAAACGTTCTCTGTTTTGCTCAAATTATTACAGTTTTTCAGTAGAAATGGCATTTTAAATTTTTTAAAAACTCTTCATAATTATTACACCCCCAATAATTAGTAACATACCCATAACTCTGCCTATAGTGATCGGTATATGTTGTGCTCCCATAATATGAAAGTGCTCCATCAACATGGATATTAACAATTGTCCAGTAACTACTAATCCGAAAGTTAATCCAGGACCGATCTTAGGAAAGGCAAGCACAATAATCGTAACATAAAAAGCACCCAATAATCCACCCAACCATGCATATGTAGGAGCATCTTTTATACCTTTCCATGAGATGTCTTGAGAAGTTAAAAGGATGTAAATCACTAATGCCAGAAGACCGATGGCAAATGATATCATGGATGCATGTATAGGACTACCGCCAGTTTTAGCCAGTTTGTTATTCATGCCGGACTGTATGGGAAGAAATGTGCCAGCAATAAATGTCATTATAATCCAAATAAATTTTTCCATTTTGTTTAAGTAAAAAGTTTAAAGTTTGTTGTTGTCAAACCATTGTATATGTATTAATTAAGAAGGGATTTCTAACGCTATATTTTTATATGGCTAAGTTTCCATCGTCGATGACTCCAATGCCACATTTATGGGCTTGGGTAATGGGATTTTTAAAAATCTTGCCTACTCATCTACAAAATTTCACATCCTTCCGATCCTTTGGACTGCTCAACATATTAATTTAATCGAACCGCTTCTTCTATAGGAATCCTGCCTTCCAGAATTTCAAAAGTTTGATTTTGCATAACGTCGTTATCCAAAACTTCAACTAAGGTTTTAGCAACATCAGCTCTTGAAATGTTGCCGCTTTTGTCCAATTTGGAACCGAATTCGATTCTACCCTTACCAGCCTCATTTGGCAATGCTCCCCATAATCCAACCCACTTGCTCGCAAATGTTTATCTACCATTTGTTTTGCTTTCAATATTCTTCGAGATCACCACCCTGTGAAGGATCGTCCGTTCCCATCGTACCAAGCATCACGAATTTTGATATTCCAGCTTTCTTAGCCGCGTCAATCAATCGTATAGCGGCGTTTTGGTCAACCTCGATCACTTTTTTACCACCAGATCCGGCAGCAAAAATTACTTTGTCAATTTGAGTTAGTGCTTGGCTCAAGTCCTTCCAAATTGGCTAGTACAGTGGTAACTTGTTCACTTTCAAAATGCTCTTTTTGCTCTTGTTTCCGAACCATGGCAATCGGTTTATATGCATCCGATTTTTAAAGTATATCGATGATAATCCTTCCTGTGGTGCCATTAGCCCCGGCTAGCAATACATTTTTTTCTGACTATTCAATTCTTTCGATTTTAATAATTATTTTCTAGGTTTTCCTCTTTCATATTGTTTTGGCCAATTTGGTATGATATGCATTTGATCAGCTCCGAGTAGTGCGAAATATGGATTTCGTAACATCTCCCTACCGATAAAAATTAAATCGGCTTCATCTTTGTCCAAAATATCATCGGCCTGATAAACATCCGTAATTAAACCTACAGCACCTGTCGCGATGTTTACTTCCTTCCTGATCCTTTCGGCAAAAGGAACTTGATAGTTTTTTTCAACTTGAATATTTTGTTCTTTTACAACTCCTCCAGAGGAACAATCTATCAAATCGACTCCGTTTGTTTTTAACAATGTTGATACTTCCACAGAATCATCTATAGTGTGACCACCAGGTGCCCATTCTTCGGCAGAGATGCGTACAAAAAGAGGCATTTCCTGCGGTATTACAGAACGGATACCTTTAGTTACTTCAATCAATAGACGCATACGATTTTCAAATGAACCTCCATATTTATCCTCTCTTTTATTTGTTAGTGGCGACAAAAATTGGTTCAACAGATAGCCATGTGCTGCATGTATCTCAATAATTTCGAAGCCAGCGCTCACGGCTCTTTTTGCAGCATTTACGAATGACTGTATGATAGTTTGAATTTCTTCGATAGACAATTCTTTAGGTGTTACGTCATCCTCATAAAATGGCAATGGCGTCGGGGCAACAGTTTGCCAACCTCCAGCTATTCGGCTAATTTGTTTCCCTCCTTCCCAGGGAGTTAGGCAGCTAGCCTTTCTACCCGCATGAGACAACTGAATGCCTGAAGAAACACCTTGTGCTTTAATAAAAGTTGTGATTCGTTTTAAGGGTTCTATATGTTCATCTGACCAAATTCCCAGGTCTGATGGTGAGATCCTTCCCTCTGGTGAAACTGCCGCTGCTTCCGTAAAAACGAGGCCGGCACCTCCAACGGCATGCGAACCTAGATGTACAAGATGCCAGTCATTGGCCATGCCATTTTCTGCACTATATTGGCACATTGGCGATACTACAATTCTGTTTGACAATTCCAAACCTCTAAGGGTAAAGGACGAATATAATTTTGACATGTACTAGAGATGTTTTAATAGAAAATTGGCTTCAAAGTAAATTTCAACTTAAAAGCCAACTTTCCTATGCTATAGAAACCTATTTTTTAGATTCCAATTTGTTTAATAATAATTCAGCAACTTTTTGCGATGAGGCTGGGTTTTGTCCTGTAATGAGCAATCCATCTTCCAACGCATAGGCCTCAAAATCTTTTGATTTGCTATATATACCTCCTTTTTCCTTCAACATGTCTTCAACAAGAAAAGGGACAACATCGGTAAGACCAACCAGTTTTTCCTCTGAATTTGTAAATCCAGTTACTTTTTTTCCTTTTACAAGTGGTTCCCCCGAAATATTTTTTACATTTTTCAGGGCTGCAGGGGCATGGCATACAAAGGCAACAGGTTTACCGGCATTATAAAAATTCTCGATCAACCTTGCCGAAACTTCACTCTCTGCCAAATCCCATAACGGACCGTGACCACCTGGATAGAATACTGCGTCATATTCGTTTGCAGACACCTCGGAAAGTTTATGCGTTTTGCTCAGTTTTTCCTGTAATGCCTCATCATTTTTAAACCGTTTGGTGGATTCTGTCTGATTTTCCGGTTTATCACTGGTAGGATCTATAGGTGGCTGACCTCCATCAGGTGAGGCCAAAGTAACGCTGGCACCATTATCTACTAAATAATAATAAGGCGTTGCAAATTCTTCTATCCAAAATCCGGTTTTCTCACCAGTATTTCCCAATAATGCATGAGAGGTTAACACAATTAATATTTTCATTTTTATCATTTTTATCTACTTTTGAAGTTTTTATTAAAGATTTGTAAATTTCATACCATTAGCATTGTAGCGTTCTCCAGCTACTGTGTTGTAGGTATCATCCAAATACTGCATCTCCTCTTGGGTAAGTTCAACGTCAACAGCTTTCGCGTTTTCGATCAAGTATTTCTCATGCTTGGTGCCGGGAATAGGAATTATATTTTCTCCTTTGTGTAATAACCAAGCTAAAGACAATTGTGCAGGTGTTACGTTCTTCTTGTCAGCTAACTGCTCAATTCGGCTTAAAAGTGTTTTGTTGCTTTCAAAGAATTCTTTTTGGAAACGAGGCACTGTATGTCGGAAATCATTCTCGGATAATTCTGAAGTGTCCTTGATGGTTCCTGATAGAAAACCTCTACCCAACGGACTGTATGGTACTAATGAAATTCCCAACTCTTCTATAACGGACATTGTGGTTTGCTCAACATCACGTGACCAGATGGAATACTCGGTTTGTACCGCAGTAATAGGATGAACTTTATGGGCTCGTCTTAGCGTCTCACCCGATATTTCCGAAAGGCCGATATATCTAACTTTTCCTTCTTTTACCAATTCTGCCATTGCGCCAACTGTTTCCTCGATAGGCGTATTAGGATCCACACGATGCAGATAATACAAATCGATTGCCTCGCGGCCCAGTCGTTTTAAACTTGCTTCACACGCACTTTTCACATACTCGGGAGAACCATTAAGTTGCCTTACTTCTGGGTTGTTCTTGTCCCGTACAAAGCCAAACTTTGTCGCTAGCACCAGATCGTTCCAACGGTCGCTATAGGCTTTCCGAAGAAGTTCTTCGTTAGCACCTATGCCATAAACATCGGCTGTGTCGATAAAGTCGACCCCAATATCCAATGCTTTGTGCAAGGTTTTGATACTTTGTTTCTCATCCGTTGCCCCATAGAATTCCGACATCCCCATGGCTCCTAAGCCAATGGGAAATACTTTTAGGTCACTTTTTCCAATTGTTCTTGCTTTCATTTTTTCTAGGTTAAAATGTTAATAACTCATTTCTACTATTTTTTCCGCATCGGAAGGGGTGAGGGTTTTGTGTTCTCCAAGTCCGGCCCAGCCACGATCTGTAAAACGTTTTGAGACAATACTTCCCGTCTTTGCATAATCATCTGTGTATTCTGAAAGCTTCGTTTTGATTCCTAATGAGTGAAAAAATTCTTCAGTTTTTTCAATTCCTGCCTTGGCTTTTTCCTCCACCGTTCCATCTACAACATTCCAGATACGTTCTGCATATTGTGCGAGCTTTTCCTTTTTAGAGTCAAAGTTATAACGGTAGTGGCTTGGAGCCACAATAGCCAATGTTCTTGCATGATCGATGCCATACAGCGCCGTTAATTCGTGTCCCATCATGTGTACTGCCCAGTCGCTGGGAACTCCTTGTTGGATTAGTCCATTTAATGCCATCGTACAGCTCCACATAAAGTTTGATGCAGCGGAGTAATCTGACGGGTCTTTCAAAATGGTTGGTGCCACTTCAACCAAGGTTTGTAAAATACTTTCTGCAAAGCGATCCTGTAACAACGCACCCGTAGGATAGGTCATATATTGCTCAAGAACGTGTGTGTAGGCATCTGTGATCCCATTGGCCAACTGGCGTTGGGGAATAGATTTCACAACTTCTGGATCAAGAATTGAAAATAATGGAAAAAGACCTGGTCCGCCCATGGCCAATTTCTCTTTAGTTTCTTTTCTAGTGATAACCGCTCCAGAATTCATTTCAGAACCTGTTGCAGGCAAGGTTAAAACCGTTCCAAAGGGCATTCCCTCGGTAGTTGGTTTATTAGATGTTAATAAATCCCAAGGGCTATCGCCTTTGTAAAGGGCTGCTGCCGATAAAAATTTTGTACCATCGATAACGGATCCTCCACCAACGGCCAGTAAGAAATTAATGCCATCCTCTTTTATAACTTGTAGGGCTTGCATTAAGATACTATATTCTGGATTCGCCGGAATTCCACCAAATTCCACAACTTTATAAGCTGAAAGTGCTTTTTTCACCTGATCGTAGATTCCGTTTTTTTTGATGCTTCCGCCTCCGTATAGCAACAATATTTTTGCGTTTTCGGGAATCTCTTTTGATAGATTTTCTATTTGACCTTTGCCAAATAGTATTTTTGTTGGATTTTTAAATTGAAAATTTTTCATTTGACTTTTGTTTTAAATATTAATAATTAGTGTTGGTTATTTTTCACAGGCAACCAACCTGTTCTTGAAATAAGTGCACTCCATAGAGGCGTAGGTATCTTTAATAAATCTTGAGTATTTACATCCAGTTCCGTTCTAATTTGGTCCACTGCATTGTTCTTTACTTTGGTCAACCAATGCGGTTCCATTAAAAGTTCTCTGGCCATGGCTACCAATGGAATGTTGCCCGTGAGAACTCTTTCTACTTCTTCTGGCGTGTGAAGACTTCCCACACCAATAACAGGAAGGCTATGTCCCACTTTGGTTGCAATTAGTTGGGCCCGAGATGCCGTATCATTTTTATCCCGCATTGAACCTGCCCAAAAATCCATTACTGAAATGTGTAAATAGTCTAATTGTTTTAGGGAAAGTGCTTCCACCAAATGAAGTGTATCTTCCATTGTGATACCTGGGTTTTCCAATTCTTCGGGTGAAAGACGGTATCCAACAAGGAATGGACTCGATGAAAGTGCAGCCGATTCTATTACAGCATCAACTACAGCGAGGGGGAAAGTCATTCTCTTCATCAAATCTCCACCCCATTTGTCTGTTCTACGATTAGAATGAGGGGAGAAAAATTGCTGTAATAAATAAGTGTTTGCTCCATGTATTTCAACCCCATCGAAACCAGCTTCTATCGCTCTACGAGTAGCTTCTCCAAAAGCCACAATTGTTTCTTGTATTTCAGTTGCAGTCATTTCTCGTGGAACTTGAGCATCTTCTCTTTCGGCGGCAACGGCACTGGCACTTAGCGATTGTCCGTCAAGGAGTTCTTCGGGAGGCGACATCCTTCCTCCGTGATATAACTGAAGTACAGCTTTGTTGCCGTTTGTTTTTAACGCATCAGCTATTCTTTTCAAGCTTGGAATTAATTCATCAGAATCGGCACCTATCTGACCATGAAAACCTTTTCCATGTTTAATTACATAGGCGCAAGCGGTAATCAATAGCCCGGCTGATTGATTGCGTTCACGGTAGTATGCCACTTCGGCATCTGTAGTAGTTCCATCATTATTACCCGAAAAGGTGGTCATGGGAGCCAGTACGATTCTATTCGTTATATTAATCCCGGAAACGGGAAAAGTAAAAGGAGAAAGTATCTTATTATAATTTGACTTCATTTTTTAAATAATTATTGGTATTGCAATTATATCTTTACGATCATTTTTCCTTTGTTTTTACCTTCAAAAATGTCAATAAACGCTTGCGGAATGGCATCAAAACCTTCTACAATAGTTTCTGAATAAGTAAGTTTGTCGTCTTTTAACCATTTTGATAATTGTTGCATTCCTTCAGGAAACTTCTCTGCATAATTTCCAACAATAAAACCTTGCATAAGCGCACTTTTCCTAATCAAAAAATGTTCAACTCTCGGACCTGTTGGAGCAGAAGTGTCATTGTAGGCCGAAATGGCTCCACAAACAATAATTCTACCGAGCCTATTAATGTTGATATGTACACTATCGGATATATCGCCTCCCACATTATCGAAATAAACATCAACTCCGTTTGGACAAGCATCTGCAACTGCTTTGGTCATATCCTTAACAGTATTATAGTTGATAGCCTCATCAAACCCAAATTTTGATTTTAGCATTGCTGCTTTTTCATCTGTACCTGCTATGCCAACAACACGACAACCTAATATTTTTGCGATTTGACCAACAATACTACCAACGGCACCAGCTGCGCCCGATACTACCACGGTTTCTCCTTTTTGGGGTTTTCCTATTTCAATTAAGCCGAAGTAAGCCGTTAATCCGGTCATACCCAAACGCCCAGATAGGCAGATAACGAGGCTTTGTTCTCATCTACTTTTAACAGGTTCTCTCCTTTTGAAGTTTGATATTCTTTCCAGTCCAAAGAGCCAGACACAAAATCCCCTTTTTTAAAGGAATCGTTTTTAGACTCAATAACTTCTGCTATACATCCAGAGGAAATTGGTTCATTTAATTTGAAGGGTTGCACATACGACTTGGCATCGCTCATTCTTCCCCTTAAATAAGGATCCACAGAAACGAATTTTGTTTTCAAAAGAATTTCGCCATTGGTAATCTCAGGCTTGTCTTCATTTACAAATTTAAAATCCGATTCTTTTGGTTTTCCAATTGGACGACTGTTTAAATAAATTGCTTTGTTCATTTTCTTAGGTTTTATAATAAATTTAAATTGACTTCTATGTTGCCCCTTGTCGCATTGGAATAAGGACAAACTTGATGCGCGGTTTCAAGTAATTTTTGTGCGGTTTCACGTTCTATTTCAGGGATGCTTACGGCAAGATCAACGGCTAGCGAAAAACCACCTTCACTATTTTGACCGATACTGACAGACGCCGTTACTGAAGTATCTTTGAGTTTAATTTTCTGATTGGGGGCAACAAGGGTTAGTGCACTATCAAAGCAAGCTGCATAGCCTGCTGCAAAAAGTTGTTCTGGGTTGGTATAAGCACCACCTTTGCCTCCCATTTCTTTCGGGATCTCTATTTTAAAATCCAATACCCCATCATCTGATTTGGTACGTCCTTCACGACCGCCAGTTGCAGTTGCATTAGCTGTATATAATTTTTTCATCATTTTATATTTTTAATTTTTAAATCTTTATATTATTAACGAACGTTCATTCTTTATTTTGAACAAAAAAATATCACAATTTTATGGCATCCCAGGCAGCTCGAAAAGTTTCATCTAATACCTTTTTGTCCAAAGTGTACAGGTTTCTATCCTGCATCGCCATGAGAAAAGACAAAGGGTATATTGCATAAGCGTAGAGAACAAAGATTGAAAGAGGCTTTATAATGCCTTCCTCTTTTCCTTTTTCCCATAAATCAAGTAGGGGTTGCAAATGTTTTAATCCTTCTTTCCTGATTTCTTCGTCTATCATAGGCGTATTATCACATTGAGATAAAAATGAAGCTTCTTTTATTTGATTTAATTTATAGTCAGCAACATTGTACCATATTATTTCGAAACCTTTTTTAACAGGCATGTCTTCATGGTAGCCATTAAATGCAAATTTATTAAAAGAAGCCTTTACTTCAAGGTAAAGAGTGTTTATCAGATCCTGTTTATTTTCAAAATAAAGATAGATGGTGGCCGGTGCCACTCCCGCAAGTTTTGCGATTTTGGACATTGGAGCATCATGAAAGCCATGATCATTGACCAACGTTAAGGTAGCGTTCAGTAGGGCACTTTTTTTATCCGTTATTTTTTCCTTCTTAATCATGGTGATATTCATTGTGTGTGTTTACTGATAAAAGGCTATAGATTTTCCATGACAACGCAATTAAAACAAATTGGATTGGAAGTCTGATCAAGGCGGCATTATGACTACCAATCGCTGGCGTTTCGGAAAATACGTCCCAGATGTGGATTGGTAAAAATAAGATCATTAAAACCAGAACGCCCAAAGCTCCCCACTTAGCATATTTTTTATTTAATAACAATACAATACCCAGAACAATTTCAATGACGCCGGAGATAGATATTATAGCCACTGGATACGGCAAAAAGGATGGGACAAATGGGATGTAGAAATCCGGTTTTGCAAAATGCTGTACTCCTCCATAAATCATGAAGAGTGCCAGAATAATTTTTAATACGGTCCAAAATAACTGTTTCATTTTCTTCTTTTAATTAATTTCATAGTGCAAATATATAAAAAAAAGAATGAACGTTCATTTATTTATTTGTCTAATTAACTAAATTTTAAGATATTTACAAAAAAAAACCTGCACCAAATATTCCAATTAATTTTATAGTACATATTTAGTATAACTATTTAGGACTTTTATAGGGTTAAAATTATTATTACAAAATGGAGAACTACAAAAATTTACATGATACACTTTCTTTCTTTAATATTGATTGTAATAATTCGTATTATGTTTCTACTGGTAAATCCATTTTTGAGTTTCCAATTGAATCCTTCCGAATGGATTATTATACCTTTTGTATTTGTACTAAAGGTGAAATTGATTTAAAGATTAATGGTATTGAATGTAAAATAAATGTGGGTAGTATAATTTGTTCCGCACCGTCAACTATAGTACATTTTCTCAACGCAACAGATGACTTTCAGATGCAGTTGGTGTTTTTTGATAAATTTTTTTTGTTGGCAAACATTTCTGATCCATTTATCATTGAAAGAATGGGACTGTTTCAGAATGATTCATATTCTATTGTTAATACTTCTGAAAAAAATATAAAAAACTTACTAAATATTGTAGATAAATTAAAGAGCGAAGAAAAAAGCACCAGTGATTTTATGATTCCAAAAATCCGAACTTTAATTTTCCTTCTACTTATCGAAATTGCCGAAATATATCTTAAACTAACTCCCTGTAAATCGTCAGCAAAAAGTAGACATTATATATTAAAAAGTTAAGGAGTGTTTTCATAAAAAGAGTAATTTTAATTATGGCAACACCGAAAAAGAAACCGACCGAGAAATTCGTAAAAGATATTCGGCAGAACACCCGCAGAATATTCACTGCAGAGCAAAAGATTTTAATCGTGATGGAAGGTCTTCGAGCTGAGACTTCCGTAGCCGAACTTTGCAGGAACCATAATATTGCACAGTCGCAGTTTTATGCCTGGAACAAGGAGTTTATGGAAGCAGGAAAGAAGCGTCTCAATGGAGATATTGCTCGCGAGGCTACGAGTGATGAAGTATCAGATCTGAAGAAGGAAAACGCACGTTTGAAAGAGATCGTAGCTGATCTGGTCGTTCGCTATGATATTGTAAAAAAAAGTTTAGACAGGCTGGATTAATCGATAAATACAGGAAATATATGAGATTATCAGCAGCCGAGAAATACGAGATCATTCAAACGGTGACCAGGAGTGAAATCGGTGTGAAGCGAACCTTGGAAAGTTTTGGAATCGCCAGAAGTAGTTTTTACAAATGGTATAAAAGCTACCTCGAATACGGCTATGATGGCTTGGAAACTACGAAAAGAACAAACCATAGACAATGGAACAGCATTCCTGAAAGACAGAAAGATCTGGTGGTAGAGATCGCTTTGGAACACACCGAATTGTCTGCAAGGGAACTGGCCTACAAAATTACCGATGAGCAAGGTGTTTTTATTTCAGAATCCAGTGTTTACCGTATTTTAAAGCAAAGAGACTTAATCCCGGCACCGAATCATTTTCTTCTTTCGGCAGCAAATGAGTTCAAAGACAAAACTGAATTTGTGCATCAAATGTGGCAGACAGATTTTACCTATTTCAAGATCATTGGCTGGGGATGGTACTATCTGAGCACGATTTTGGACGACTATAGCCGCTACATCATTCACTGGGAGCTGTGCGACTCGATGAAGGCCGAAGATGTGAAACGAACGGTGGACACGGCCATTAAAAAAGCGAAATTAAAGACCAAAGCTAAACCGAAACTGCTCTCAGATAACGGTTCCTGCTACGTCTCCAGTGAACTGAAAATCTATCTTAGAGATAATGTAAAGATGAAGCAGGTTCACGGAAAACCAATGCATCCGCAGACCCAAGGTAAGATTGAACGTTATCACAGAACTATGAAAAACGTAGTGAAACTAAATCATTTTTATCATCCCGAAGAACTCATCCAGGCACTGGAAAAATTTGTAGAAAACTACAATAACAAGCGCTATCACGAGTCGATAAATAACCTCACTCCAGCAGATGTGTACTTCGGAAGATCAGAACAGATTTTGGAAAAAAGAAAGCAAACAAAAGCGGAATCCATCCGAAAAAGAAGACAAATATATAATCAACAAAAATTAGTAAGTTTATAAACCGAAAATCCTCCTTAAGGATTTAAACTAAAATGTCTAAGTTGGTTTGAAGACGTACATTTATGTATGATAACGAATTTTTTGAAGCCATTAGTATCGCAGAAGAAAGTATTTTCAGGATGATAGAAGTACGCTTAGACCAATTGAAAAAACAGATCAAAAAATCACCTCGTGACATTGTGACACCTAATGAAATACCTGATGTTTTGGCGGATCACAATGATAAAATTGTTGATAAAGCAGTCAAAACCATTATAAAGTTAGAGAATACAGAAGAGATTTACCTATTTCATAAATCTACATACGGTAATAGTAAGATTTATTATCTGCTCGTAATTGCTCATAATGTGAGTAACGAAAAACTGAAAGAGATACAGTATTATCTCAAAAATAAAGCTGGGAAACAATATGATTTTGTATTGATCAGTCACGACCGATATTGGATTCAGCAACACCTATACAAATGCCAAAATTTCTTTGCAAACATAATGCAGGGTAAAAACAGGATTTATGCTTCTAATCAATATCATCCTGAGCCACATCGGCAGTTTCCATATATTCTGGAACAAGACTTTGATTGTTATTACAAATCAGCAAAAGGCAATGGCTTACAGTTTTTAGCTATTGTTGGAAATGAAAGCGGAAACCATCAGGGAATACCTTTTCTTTTTGCTTTATTCTTCCTTTCGTTTTGCAGAACCTACATTTTTGTGAAGCTTTGCTATATGCCCAATTATTTGTCCTTTATATCATTGTGGCAACTATGCCTGTATGCCAATCCGGATATGATACGCTATCAACATTTATTTGATGGATTCCTGCAAAAACTTATCCCAACTTTGGAATACCATAAAATTCTACGCCATAAGTTTACCTGTCTTGACAAGGAAGTAATAGATCAAATGAAAGTTCTTGTGGAAAAGCTTATGAATGAACTTGACGTATTGGTCAAAGAAGAAGGATTAATTGATAAAACAGGAAAGGATGGAAGAATTGAATGAAAATCTAAGCGAGGCTTTCATTAGTTTTATAGAAAGCCATCCGCCAAAAAGTCTGAAAAGAAATCTATTATTGGCATTTATGAGATTTACTTTTTCCTTAGAAGGCGGAAGTCCTTTTCATCTGTATGATATATTATTTGATTTTAAAGAACTTTTTGAACTTTTAGACCTCATAGAAGAGGAAATTGAAAACATCAAGGACGATAAAAGTATAAATTTGTAGTATTGTTAGATAAACAATATATAATTACCTATATAAATATTTAGCACCTATATTAGCACCTAAAATTAAAAACCCAATAAACTATCTGTTTATAGGGTTTTTTGCAGAGAGGAAGGCAACAATCAAAGTTTGGTTACTTGAAAAGAAGATTACTATAATCTTGTAAAAAAAACAATTGAAATTGAAAAATTGGCCGTCCTAATTCGTAAATTTTGAAGAAATAAATGATTTTTTAAATAATTTTTAATTACATTACGTTGATAGCCTCCTTTGGGGCTTTTTTCATAAGTATTTACGGAAAGCCGTAGAAGTCTAAGTATCTAATATCTATATTTACTGATAGTTAAAAATAGCTAACATCTTATTTAAAATTTCGTTACCGAAAAATTGTTGATATAAAAAAAATATTAATTATTAATCACTATCAATTATCAAGTAATCTTGACCCTATTAAATTCCTTACAATATCTTAAAATATCAAAAAAATAAAAAAGCCAATTTTACATTATTTATGGATGTAAAATTGGCTGTAAATTAATTAAATCACTGATAATCAATTGATATTGTAGACCCACAGGGATTCGAACCCCGACTGGCGGTACCAAAAACCGAAGTGCTACCGTTACACCATAGGTCTGTCGTTTATTGTGCTGCAAATTTAGAGCTTTTTTTCAAACTTCCAAACTATTTTATAAAAAAAATGCATAATTTTAAAAAATAATTTTTCATACAACCCAATGTTAATCGACCTTTCCAAGGCTTTGCCCAATAGCTCTTCCGCATCTAACGATTTTGAAACCAAAGTTTTAGACTTCTTAAAAGATTGGCTCTCCGACTCAAAAACAGTTAAAATTCAGTCATCCGGATCTACCGGAAAACCCAAGATTTTTTCTGTAGAAAAATCTAAAATGCTGAATTCTGCCCAGATGACTTGCCAATTTTTAGGACTTAAAAGAGAACATTTAGCACTACTATGCCTCCCTATCGAATATATCTCTGGCAAAATGATGGTGGTAAGAGCTCTTTTAGCTCATATGAAACTCGAAATTGTACCGCCTTCTCTAAATCCATTGCAACATATAAATCACAAAATTGATTTTTGCGCAATGACGCCTATACAAGTAGAAAATTCCTTGGACAAAATTCATTTAATCAAAAATCTGATAATTGGCGGTGCTGCGGTTTCTGAAACCTTAAAACAAAAAATTTCTCAAGCTTTGGAATCCTCAGATTCTCAAACCAAAATATTCGAAACTTATGGCATGAGCGAAACACTTTCACATATTGCGCTGCGCCCCATTTATCCAGATAGCAATGATTGGTTTACCAAATTTAATGGTATCGAGATTTCTCTGGACGAGCGTGGCTGCCTAAAGATTTTTGCGCCAAAACTCACTGATGATATATTGCAAACCAATGATTTGGTCGAAATTAATGAATCCAATCATTTTCGTTTTTTAGGCAGGATCGATAATGTTATCAATTCGGGAGGCGCCAAGATTTTCCCGGAAGAATTAGAAACATTGATTAAAAAACATATACCGAATGAAGTGGTTTTCCTAGGATTGGACGATGAAAAACTTGGTCAAAAACTGATCCTTGTTGTTGAAGAGTCAGTAGAAAACCGTTGGGATAAATTACAATCGGTTATTAATGAATTAAACTTCCAAAAATCATTTCATAAACCAAAAGCTGTTATTTTTGTAAACCAAATCCCCAGAACTGAAAACGGAAAAGTCAACCGCAGTGCTTTGAAGGAACTCATCAATTCATAAAAAATGAAAAACTTTTCTTCAGAAATCACCTACAAAACCTCCCGCTCTTCCGGAGCCGGTGGACAAAACGTGAACAAAGTAGAAACGGCTGTTACTGCCATTTGGAATGTAGATGAAAGCCAGTTTTTTTCAGCTATTGAAAAAGCAAGGATTACAGATAAACTCAAAAACAGAATTAACAATGACGGTTTGCTACAAATGACATCATCTGAAAGCAGAACCCAGCTACAAAACAAAAAGATTGCTACAGAAAGAATGCTTGAGACTGTGAACCTAGCCTTATTTATCCATAAAAAACGAGTGGCAACTAAGCCTTCTAAGCGGCAAATTCAAAAAAGAATTGATAGCAAAAAGAAACTGTCCGAGAAAAAAGAAAACAGAAAATTTAGGCTTTAAAATATCAAATATCAATCGTTGACCTTTTTAGAATATACGATTGTAATGTTTTTTTTTCAGTTAATGTTAATTTATATGCTCAAAACTTGTATTTTTACCTCCCTGCATTTTAAAAATGGAAAAAGAAATAAAGATCAATTTTGAAGTCATACCGAGTTATCAAGAACTCAGCGACATAGAGAAAACACTTTTTGACAAAGCCAAATTTGTACGGGACAAGGCGTATGCGCCGTACTCTAACTTTTGGGTAGGATGTGCTGTTTTGTTAGAAAACGGAGAGATTGTAACAGGCAGTAATCAGGAAAATGCAGCCTATCCATCGGGATTATGCGCAGAGAGAACGACTATTTTCTGGACATCTGCGAATTACCCGGATGTAAAAATGAAAAAACTTTTTGTTATAGGTGCTCCCAAAGATGCAGTATCGTCTGTTGCCATTCCACCTTGCGGAGGTTGCCGGCAAGCCATTCTGGAATATGAAGCCAAGCAAAAAGACCAAATCGAAATCTATTTTGCATCGCTGGACGGCGAAATCCTAAAGGCCAAATCGATCCGCGACCTTCTGCCATTTTCTTTTGATGCCAGTTTTTTGTAAGGTTAATCAAATACTTAATGTCATTTTTTTGTGGAATTAAAAACAGAAAGCAAAAATGATAGGACACTTTTGCTTTCTAATTAGATATTTGATTTACACTTTTTAGTGATATTTAAAACTGTAATCGTTAACAATTATTATTGAGTTTCAAGGTTTAAAACGCCACCATTTTTGAACAAATCATGGTTGATAAACAAACGTTTTTGCTTTACTCCGTTAACCTCTATCATTTTTAGGTTTCGACCTTTGTTTTTATTTTGAATTTGAAGAACTTTACCGTTTTCATTTCTCCATTTTACTGTATCAAACAATGGTACCGTAACGATGTATTCGGGATCTGCAGGACTTAGAGGATATAGACCTAGGGCAGAAAACACATACCAAGAGGACATCTCACCGGCATCATCCATACCGGACATCGCCAATCCTTCAGGCCCAATCCCGTACATAGTGCTCATAATTTGATCTAAACGTTGTTGCGATTTTTCTGGTTTGCCAACGAAGTAATAACTGAATGGTGCTTCGTGATCAGGTTGATTGCCATGACAATATTGACCAATGAAACCCGAAATATTCCAAGCAATATAAGATTTATTCCAAGGTGTTGTAAACAGCGAATCCAACTTGTCTTCAAAAGGTGCTTTTCCGCCATAAAGTGAAACTAAATGATCCATATTGTGTGGAGCATAAAACGACACCTGCCAAGCGTTGGCCTCCCGATACATATATTCATAATAAGGATATTCTGGATTAAACGGGCTAATCCAAGTTCCGTTCGCAAGGCGCCCACGCATAAAATTGGTTGTTTTGTCGAAAACATTTTCAAAGTTCTTTGATCTCCTTTGGAGATCTACATAATGAAATTCATCATTCATTTCCTTTGCTAGCAAAGAAAGTGCATAGTCATCATAAGCATATTCAAGCGTTTTACTAACTCCTGCATGGCCCTTGCTTTCCACATTTGGATTTTTGATTTCAGGATCTGAGATAAATCCTTTTTCTATATATTCTTTGATGAATGGACGAGTTCCACCCTCTTTATAAGCATTGTTGATTAGCAGATTGTACGCCTTTTTAATATCGTAATTTTTAATTCCGCGCAGATAGGATCCGGCAATAAAGGAAGCAGCATGATCACCATGGAAAAAAGTAGGGATAAAACCTCTTAATTCTCCCATATTGATGATGGATGCAATTACATCATTGGTAACATCTGGAGAAACAATAGCAAGCAGCACTAGTTTATTACGAAAATCATCCCACAAAGATGGCAACGTATAATATCTGTAATTCTCTTTACGGATACTTCCTTTCTCATCTGTAAACTGACCATTGACATCACTCCTTAAAGCGGGCCACAAAAATGATCGGTAAAGACTACTATAAAACATCTCCTTCTCCTTATCCTTTCCACCAGTAACTTCTATTTTACTGAGAAGGTTTTCCCAAATTCTGTTTCCTTCATTATAAACTTGATCTAAATTTTTGCTTCCTACTTCGTTTGCTAGATTTTCTTTAGCATTTGCACTACTCACGAACGACAAGCCTATTTTTACAACTACCGGCTCGGTTTTGCCATTTTTAAGGCTTATCAATGCATATCCCCCATTTTTGGAAGGATCTTTTGATTGGATGTCGGTTATTTCATCACTTAACTCAGCGTAAAAAAATATTTTATCGCTACCAGTACGCTGAAAACCAGTTAATACCTTTTCACCTGATTTGACCAGTTCCCATTCATCAACGTGATGATTTGCTTTACCTAAATCAAATAATATCTTTCGATCTTTATTATTTTCAAAAGTGTATTCGTGTATCCCACACCGAAGGGTTGAGGAAAGTCTAACATTAACTTTATAATCCTTTAGATAAACTTGATAATAGGCAGGCTTCGCTATTTCCCTATCGTGTCCAAAAGTAGATTTATAAGGAAAAGTAGCCCCTTCTGGAACGGGAAGCAACGGCAAATGACACTGGTCCCAATGCCCTTTGTTGGTATGCGCAAAACCATATATATCCTTATTTTCATATTCATATCCTGCACCAGAGCCATATTTGGTAATTGGGCTTAGTTGAACCATTGCATTTGGCAACGATGAACCTGGAAACACGAGGCCTGCCCAAACACGCATGTTGGGTGGCGGTGTGTATCCAATAATCTTTTCATCCAGCAGCGGGGCGGTACCAATAAGCGGATTTACCCAATCTGTAAGTTGTTTTTTGTTTGAATTAGGGTGACTCGCCTGCTTTACTGATTGACAACTCACAAAGCTAATGGCAGCCAAACATCCTATAATATTGAAAGCTTTGTATAGCATACATTCACTTTTAGAGTTAAGAAAGAAGTTGTGGCCTATTTTTCAATGTTTCCCAAAGAAGTTCACCAAAGAGTGTATTGGTCCATGCAAACCATGACCGCGTAAAATCTTTTGGATTATCTTTATGGAAGGTCTCATGCATAAATCCTGTATCACCATGTGTTCTCTTGAGTGTCTGGATGCATGTTTTGATTTCGTTTGCATCGTTTGTGGTAAAAGCTCTCATAATAATTGCCATCGGCCATATCATATCCATTCCCACATGCGGACCGCCAATACCTTCCCCCGCTTTACCTTTGAAGAAAAATGGATTATCATCTGAAAGTACAAACCGACGTGTATTTTGGTAGATTGGATCATTGCGATCTATTGCATCAAGATAAGGCAGACCCAGCAAACTAGGCACATTAGCATCGTCCATCAAAAGATGACCTCCAAATCCATCTACTTCAAATGCATAGATTTCTCCGTATTTTTGATGTTTAACAACTGCATATTGCCGTAGTGCTTGTTGAACTTCTTTTGCAAGATCTTCCATCTCGGATGCTGTAGAAGCGTCCTGCTTAAGCATACGCAACATCTCCGCAGCTTGTTTTAAGCTGATGACAGCAAAGAAATTAGACGGAACCAAAAATGAAAATACTGACGCGTCATCACTAGGCCGGAATGCCGACGCTATGAGTCCAACTGGTTTTACTGGATACCCAAAACCTTTCAATGATCGAGTATCAGTTGCGTTGGGTGTACTTCTTTGGAATGAATATGGGCCGGGACCATTTTTACACTGCTGCTCCTTAAAAACCTTCAGTATTGTTTTCATTGCCTGTTGCCATTCTGAATCGAAAGGTTTTGTATCACCAGTGGTCTTCCAGTAATTATAAGCAAGTCGTATAGGATAGCACAGTGAATCGATTTCCCATTTACGCTCGTGCACTCCTGGTTTCATATCTGTATGGTCAGAAGTCCATTCTCCTTTCTTATTAGGATCATTATAAAATGCATTGGCATAAGGATCTTTTAAAACATAATGCGTTTGTCTATTGACAACACCTGCAATAAGATTTTTGAGCTTTTTATCCTGATTGGCAAAAGCAAGATAAGGCCATACTTGGGCAGAGCTGTCCCTCAGCCACATTGCATCAATATCGCCGGTAATGACGTAGGTATCTGGGCGACCATCCTTCTCCGAATAGGTTACCGTTGTATCCAACGTATTGGGAAAGCAGTTGTTAAAAAGCCACGCAAGCTCGCGGTCTTTAACTTTTCTATTAAATTCTGTTATCACTTTTTCTATCACCTCACTGGTAAAATGACGTTTTTCCTTTGGCACCCTTACCACAGGAAAATCGGAAAAAGGATTTGTTCTTGCTGCAAATACATTCATTGGATCCACCATCAGTAAGCCACCTGCAAGTGCTGTTCTTTGTAAAAATGCTCTTCTTTTCATAAGTCTTTTATTAGTATTTGTAATTGTTATTTTTCGTTGGATAAAGAATAAGGCAAATCTTCTTTCTGGATGCCACGTGAAGTATTTGGTACCGAATCCATTGTAATATTTAAGCTTGCGCCTTTCATCAGTTCGCTGTAGCTAAGCCAAGTTTTGGTATAAGGTTTTCCATTAAAATACATGCTTTTAATGTAGCGATTTTCGGCACTATTATTAGATGCGTTGATGATCACTTCTTTACCGTTTTCTAATTTTACAGTAATTTTTTTAAATAATGGAGCGCCCATTGCGAATTGGTCACTTGCGGGGGTAACAGGGTAAAATCCCATTGCAGAAAATACATACCATGCAGAAGTCTGCCCATTATCTTCATCACCACAATAGCCGTCTGGGGCAGAATGATAGAGTCTATCCATAGTCTCCCTTAGCCAATATTGAGCTTTCCAGGGTTGACCTCCGTGATTGTAGAGATAAATCATGTGCTGGATGGGCTGATTACCATGTGCATATTGTCCCATATTAACCACCTGCATTTCACGCATTTCGTGGATTACATTACCATGAAAATCTTTTCCGAATATTGGTGGCATCGTAAACACCGAATCTAATTTTTTAACAAAAATATCTTTACCTCCCATTAAATCAATCAGTCCCTGTGTGTCATGGAAAACGCTCCAGGTATAATGCCAGCTGTTTCCCTCTGTAAAACCTTCGAACCAGCGTAATGGATCAAAGGGTGTTTTGAAACTGCCATTCTTATTGCGTGGACGCATCAATTGATACTGTTTATCAAAAATATTTTTATAATTTAAACTTCTTTTTCGATACAATTCAATTTCCTGTTTTGGCTTTTTTAGAGCTTGTGCAAGTTTATAGATTGCAAAATCATCATAGGCGTACTCCAAAGTACGCGCAGCACTTTGATCGGTAATATCGTCCGCAACATATCCCAGACTATTGTATTCTTTTACACCGGCCCTTCCTACTGCTTTAATAGGGCCGGCATTCTTTGCTCCATGAATTAGTGCCTTATAAAGCGTTTCAATATCATAAGATTGTTCTTTGCCAATTTTAAGATAGGCTTCTGAAACAACCGAAGCAGAATTGTTCCCAACCATAATATCCCTTAAGCCAGGACTGGCCCATTCTGGCAGCCAACCACTTTCCTTATAAGCATTTATTAGTCCCTCCTGCATTTGAGCAGCAAGAGAAGGGTACATCAAATTAAGATACGGAAATAATGATCTGAATGTATCCCAAAAGCCAGTATCTGTAAACATATACCCTGGCAATACTTTTCCATTATAAGGACTATAATGAATTACATTTCCTTTGGCATCGAACTCAAAAAATTTGCGCGGAAAAAGCATACTGCGATACATGCAACTATAAAAAGTAGCAGTCTGGTCAAAAGAACCACCCTCTGCCTGGATGCGCGAAAGTTCTGTATTCCATATATTTCTGCCTTTTAGCTTTAAATTATCGAAATTGGTGTTGGCGGTTTCTTGCAAGTTTCTTTCTGCCTGCTCAAAACTAATAAAAGAAGAAGCGACTCTTGCCAAAACTTTTTCACCAGCTTCGGTTTTAAAACTGACCACCGCACCAGCATGATCAGATTTCATTTCTTTTGTGGTTCCTAAAACATCGCCATCGAAAGTATGAATATCAGTAAAAGGTTTATCAAAAACAATCACAAAATAGTTTTTAAAATTTTCTGGTACGCCCCCGCTATTTTTGGTAGTGTAACCGATAATTTTATTTTCATTGGGGAGAATCTTTACATAAGAACCCTTATCAAAAGCATCAATAATCACGTGTGCCTGATCGCTCTTGGGAAATGTAAACTGAAATAAAGCAGCTCTTTCGGTAGGCGTAATTTCTGTGGTGAGATTATAATCTGCCAAATAAACACTGTAATAGTAAGGAGTTACGGTTTCTGCTTTATGTGAAAACCAACTTTGACGATCGTCTTCTTTAAACTTAATATTTCCTGTGATAGGCATGATAGAAAACTGACCATAGTCATTCATCCAAGGCGAGGGCTGGTGCGTTTGTTTAAAACCCCTTATCTTGTTTGATTGATAGGTATACGCCCATCCATCACCCATTTTACCAGTTTGGGGCATCCAAAAATTCATTCCCCACGGCATAGCAATAGCGGGATATACATTCCCATTACTTACTTCATAATTGGAGTCAGTTCCCATGAGAGGATTTACCCAATCCACAGGTTGGCGGCTGCTGTTTACGTGAACCTGAGCATTATAGTTGAGAAAGCCCACAAGGCTCATTAATATTAAAAATCTCTTCATTGTAAGTTTTGCTACTTATCGATTATTTGCTTTGTGAATTATCATTGCGCAGATAAGACGTTGACAAAGCCTAATTAGTACTGAATTTATAAAAAACGGCCGCCGGTTACCCGGCAGACCGCTTCTTCTACCATATTTATTTTTTTAACTTTTTATCCATTTTCTTGTTAATGAATATATGTCTATAAGTTGTAAGGAATTAGGATAATTTTTTAAAAAAAACATTGGGTTCAAACTTTAAGAAAGCCTTAAATAGCATGTTTTTTCATAATAAGAATATCCTACTCCATAAGACTTTCTGCTTTCAATTTTGCAGCAGCTTCCATAAGCATTATGCCACTTAACTGAGTAGAAAAATCTGTTTTTCCATCTGGTTTTTTGCTCCAATTACTTCCACTTGTCATTGCCGGGCGAGAAATACCCAAACGATAAAATGTTCTGGCATTAAACTGTAAGAATTTGACAAATTCACTATGATCGGAACTATTAACATTTTTCTCTTCAATAAGCTCTGTAAAATAACGAACACCTATTCCTTTGAAAAGGCCACCGTCATTTTGCCCCTCATCCCGTAAAAGACCTTCTCTAATGAGTTTGGTACTAGTTGTAAAAGCCTTACCGGTTCTCACCGCATCCTGGAGATATCCTGTTTCCCCGGTCTCATGATACAGTCTTAATGCAGCTCCCATCCATGTACCCATATTATAGGTAAAAACCCAATCTTTGTTGGTAACAACCTCACCTTTGGCATTGATGGATATATTGTCCCAAACTTCTCCTGTAACAGGATCTAAGAGTTTAGCTTTTTGCCAATTATAAATTTTCTTTGCCCAAGCCAAATCTTCGGGTTTTTTGTCTAATTTGTAAAGTTCCATTGTCAGAATAACTGCCGGTGCATTGCTCACGGCATTTTTTGAATAAGGCGTATCCCTTTTCCAGGCAATTCCTCCGTCCAAAACATTATCCGTCCAATATTTTTGTATAATTCCCCAAAGATATCTCGCTGTATTTTTGTAATCTACATCATTGGTAACGGCGTATGATCTTAAACACGCATTGGCAAGCCAAAGCATATCATCATTAAACTCATTATTAAAATCGCCGCCATTTTTTATTTTAATCCCATCATGAAGGGCTTTCATCTTGGCAAAATAGCTTGTATCCTTGGTACGTAAATAACCATCAACAAGAACATCCAGCGCATGAGCATTCCACCAATAGTTCATAAAACTATTCCCCGCGTTATCCTGTACAAATGTATTGTTGCTACCTAGATAAGTATTATAGGTAGCTACTTGCATACTGTCTGCTGTTGCAGCGTAGGTATAATTAATCTCGTGAGTAGCACTGGTATTTGGATCCCGTAGTGGCATAGCCTCATCATCACAAGAGGTTAATGCTAGACAACCTATACCTGCCAGCATTGTGTATTTTAAATATTGTTTTATTTCCATATTGTTTAAATAAATAGGGATGTCCTATAAAATGAAATCCTACTCCTTACTACAGGACACCCCAGTTTTTTATTGATTAAAGAACAGTAAAACTATGCGTGTATGCAGTTGCGGTTGCGCTAAAATCAATAATAGCGTTTACACGGGCTTTATCAATTTCAGTTTTAAATTTGAAACAGTTGTTCCACTGATCACTTGAAACTGGCACAAGATACCAGAAGGAGGCAGCTGTATTATTATCAGGGCGCTGGTTGTCACCTTTGGAACTACCCCACCATTCTTCTGTTGAAGTTCCATCCTTGGCCACCACAGTCGCTTTAAATTTATATCGCTCATCCAGTCCCCAAGATTCTTTTTTGAATGCAATTGATTGATTGAGTGCGTTAAAAATTCCTTTGCCTGCATAATCGTATGAAAATAAAAACTTAGCATCTGGTGCAAACCAAAGTTCTATTTTTTTAATTTCATCTATACTGTAATTACCATTACTGAAGTCTACTCTGATTCGGTAAACTTTATTAGCACCAGCATAAGTTGTGGAACCATTAGCTTTTAACTTATCTCCATCAAGATAGTACATATCTGCACCAGCGGTTTTGCGGGAAGCAAATTGATAAGTACCTTCCTTCAATTGTGTATACGCTTCAAATACAGAATTGCTTATTTTTTTAAACGGTATTGCAGAGTTCAAGTCTGTTCCACCCTCCGAAGCAGATCCTGTAATGTACAATTCGTCTGGTGTTGGGAAGCCCCCAGGTCTTTTAACCTCTATAGTTCTTACCACGGAAGATTTTTGAACGTTAATTCCCTTGGAAGAAAATACAGTCCAACTCAATTTGCCTGTTGCTTCCGGCTGTATGCCTGCTAATTGTGCAATCTTGTTAAGATCTGCAAATGTGATGTTTAAAGTCGTTTTGTATCCATTGCCATCCGCTGGTAAAACCTTTATAGGTTTACTGAAATCGCCACCTTCTTTATCAAAAGCGACTTCATAAAGTACAACACCATTATCCTCTGCGTGAGCACCTTGCCATTCAAAAAGGGCACTGCTATTAGCTGATAAATTGTAAAAGGTCTTGTCTGATGGTGCATAGAGTTGTTCCACCGCAGATACATTGGTATTACTCATGGTATCGTCATCTTTGCAACTAAATGCAAAAACCAAAATAAGTAGCAATAAAAGTTTAGAATATATTGTTTTCATTTTTGAATTTTTTTGATTGTTTATTTTAATATCCTGGGTTCTGAGTTAAATTATTGTTGATAATACGTTCATCTCTTGGTATTGGCCATAAATAATGTCGTCCTGGATCAAATGTCCTGAAATTAACCCTTAGGTATCCATTATCCTCACTTGGGCTGCCAAACTTTGCACCATGTGCCCATCCATTCAATACTTTATCTGCAATTTTCCATCTTCTGATGTCAAAAATCCTAAGGCCTTCCATACCAAACTCGCTCCTTCGCTCATTGCGTATCACCTGTCGCATTTGATCTTGTGATAGCGAGTTAGGAAATGTTGTTGCGGCCGCATCTGTAAAACCAGCACGCTTCCTTAAGGCACCTATGGTACTATCCCATGTTGCGGACGAAAACTGTCCCAGTTCATTTTTGGCTTCCGCGTTCATAAGCAATACATCGGCGTATCTTATCAACATTAAATTAAGTCCACTTTGAAGACCAGACAAATGTTGCGGATCATAGTACTTTCTAGTATAATAACCAGTAACACTTTTAGAAGATCCTGGCGCATACTCATCAAGATTATTACTTGCTGGAGCTGTACCTGGCTTGATGTAAATTGTACGCGTGCTTCCGTCCTTTTCTTTCCACTGATAACCGTCATAGACTACAGTGGATGTAAGCCTTGGATCCCGATTGATGTACGGCTTGTTTTCATCATAACCACTTCCACTTTCTGTAATTTTTTTTCCGTTGGCCATCAGGTAGCTATCTACCAGTTCTTGAGTGGGTGCAAGAGCATTGAGTCTAGCACCTGCAGAAATAGGAGCCATATCAAAAAATTCTCCCCACATACGATCTACCGGAGTATATTGTATACTTAAAATATCCTCACTACTATTTTCATTCTCCGTCAAGAACAAGCCAGAATAAGAAGGAAGTAATGCATAATTACCCCTTTCACCTTTGATAAGCGCATTAGTAGCTTCTACAACTTCTGCCCAGCGGCCTTCGTACAGCAATACTCTTGCTTTTAAAGCTAATGCTGCACCAGATGTTATCTTTCCATTTTCTGCGGCAGAGTACTGTTGCTTTGTAGGTAAAATTTGCATAGCTTCATTAAGCTCTTTCAACACAAAATTGATGACCTCGGCATGCGGAGTGCGTTTGATGCTTGTTGCTTCTTCCAAAGATGGATCTTTATCCAGTAATGGAATATCACCAAACCATGTCGTCAACATAAAGTGCTGCCATGCTCGCAGAACACGTGTTTCGGCCTTCATTCGTGCGATCTGATTGGGATCTGCACCAGTAATTTTATCAATATTACCTAGAATCAGATTACAGGTTTTGATGCCCGCATACCTAGAATTCCATTCATCTTTAAACCTACCTAGAGAAGGATCAAAGATGCCAGCTGCAATGGATGCAGCCCCAGCGGTATCCCCTCTGCCGTTGTAAGCATTATCACTTAAGGCTTCATTATAAAAAAAATAATTGCTGCTCATCATTTGGCTATAGGCTGTGTTGAGTGCAGTCTGCGCCTTAGAAGTTGTTGTCCAATATGTTGTGTCTGTAAATTGGTTTTCAGGCACAAGATCCAGTCCTTCGCAACTGCTTAAGAAAAGAGCGCCTAGGAGGATAATAATTTTATATCGTTTTTTGTTTATCATAATTTTTCAAGTTAAAAAGTTACATCCAGACCAAAACCATAATATATAGGCGTAGGATACGCCCTTCCGCTATTACCTCCGCCAGAGGACATATTACTGTCGAATTCGCTGAGCTCGGGATCTACAAATTTTACTTTACTAAGGGTCAGCAAATTTTGCCCTGACACATAAATTCGTAGACTCTGAATCTTAAGATCTTCTAAAAGTGATTTGGGCAGACTGTATCCAATTTGAACATTTTTAAGCCTCGCATAAGCTCCATTATAAAGATACATATCACTACCCCTTCTGAAGTTATTGGTATTGCTCATAGTCCCGTTGTTGGCAAGTCTCGGATAATATGCATTAGGGTTTGCAGGTGTCCAGTAATCTAGCTGATGGGTATACATGGTCATACCATAATTGTAATGATAAGGTTCTACAAGCTCACCTCTTAACATCATTGTTCTTTTTCCAACACCTTGTACAAAAATGCTGAGGTCGAATCCTTTATACTCTATGTTGTAGGTTAATCCAAACGTATAACGAGGAAAAGGATTACCAAAAATCATCAAATCTTTGTCATCTATTACACCATCTTTATTAACATCCACGTAGCGATTATCCCCTGGCTGTACTGTAAGACCAACGGGTACTGCAGCTCCCTTGATTTCATCGTAATTACGGAAAATACCGTCTCTCATATATCCAACATAGGAGTTATAAGGTAAACCTTCCCTAAGCAATACCTGCAATTCATCTACGCCTTTTAAACGCTCCTGTCCTTGGAAGCTGAGGACTTTATTTTTGCTATCGGCAACATTCGCGGTAACACTTTGCCTAAACACCTCTCCATTATGCCGCCACGTTGCACTGATTTCCCAACCTTGATTGCCTACTTTTCCTGCATTAAAGTCTGGTAAAGAAGTACCGTAAACACCGGGAACTTGTGGTGCAACAAGGATATCCTTGGTAACTTTGTTAAAATAGTCCGCACTTATAGATAATGCACCTTTGAAGAAATCCGCATCTAAACCGACATTAAAAGTTCCGGCTCTTTCCCAGGTAATATCAGGATTCGCAAAATTATACCCAGTACCACTCACCGCTACATTGTTATAGGCGTAAGCATTTTGAAATGTGAAATAAGTAGTCTGATATTGATAATTTCCAACGTTTTGATTACCCAATATTCCATACGACGCTCTAAATTTTAGATTCCCAACTTTATCAGCATAGTTTTCCATAAAACTTTCTTTGGTAATACGGTATCCTAAACTGGCCGATGGGAAAAAGCCCCATCGTATTTCTTTACGGAATTTTGAAGAGCCATCGTATCTAAATGAGAATTCGGCAAAGTACTTGCTCTCGTAATCGTAAGAGAAGCGTCCAAATAAGGAATTAAGACTGTTCTTTGACGAACTTTGGTTAGAATTGTATGAATTTTCACTAATTTTAGTTTCACTGATTGGCGTTCCCAATTCGGGATCTGTATACATTCTATAGATACCTATACCTCGGTCACTGTGGTTTTCGTTACTGGCACCAGCCAAGGCAGTGATAGAGTGTTTACCATACATTTTGTTAAACTCCAACATAAACTGGGTATTAAGATCAAGGCTTTTCCTAGACTCATCATTGGTATTTCGGTCTGCACCGGCAACCCCAGCAGGGAAAAAATCAACCCGTTGCGTACGGCTAAACATATTGTTTACCCAAAGGTGACCTCCAAATACAGCTTTGGCTTTTAGCCATTTGGTAATATCAAATTCTGCATTAATACTTCCTAAGACATCATCATTATCATACCTTCTAAAACCTCCCTTTTCCAAAATCCCCAATGGGTTAAACTCCTGTAAAACATCATTGGTCAAATAATTACCATCTTTATCTTTTTGAGTGTAATAAAGAGGAACACGGAAAGCGTCTACCATCAGTGTACCGGTACTTCCTGCATGATCCCGAATCAGCTGCTTGGAGTAAGCTAAATTGGAAGTAAGTCTGAGTCTTCCAAAATTATTGGTCAAATTAATCCTGTAATTATACCGTTCCATACCTTTTGAAGGACCTACAAAATTACTCTCCTGATTGAGATATCCTGCGGATACCATATAGGTACTATTCGCCGTCCCACCACTGGCCGAAACATTGTAGTTGCCCTGCATTGCTGGCCGAACTATTTCTTTTGCAAACCATTCGGTATCACCATTCGCCTTAAACTGCCTTATCTGCTCTGCCGTGTAAGGCATGGGTGCACCAGAATTGAAAGCTGCTTCATTACGTAACATCGCATTTTCATAGCCATGTACAGGCTTCGTAAAAAAATGAGGTAAATTATAACCTAATAAGGAGTTAAATGTAACCGTCATTGGGTTGTTCTTCTTACCTTTTTTTGTAGTGATAAGAATAACACCATTACTGGATCGCGATCCATAAATAGCTGCACTACCAGCGTCCTTCAGCACAGAGACATTATCAATATCAGCTGGATTAATAGCATTGATATCACCACCTACTATCCCATCAATCACAATAAGTGGACTATTGTTACCTAAGGTACTTATACCCCGGATATTGATATTAAGTCCGGCACCGGGCTCATTATTACGCTGCTGGATCGTGAGGTTAGGTGACTTTCCTTGGAGAGCCTGAGTAACATTTACATTGGCACGACCTTTAAGGTCAGCACTACCGACTTGGTCGATAGCACCAATAACTTTGCTCCGCTTCTGCGTACCATACCCTACAACCACAACTTCCTCGATATTTGACACTTTCGCTGTGTCCTTTTTATTCTGCTGGGCTAACAAAGCCTGTCCAGAAAAAAAGATTACCGCTGTGGATAAAGCTTTTAATTTAATATTCATATTAACAGTTTTTAATCATATTACACACACCTTGCATCTTAAGAGATGATGCTGGTGCCATTTTACACACTATAGACATAGTAAAAAGTATTATTCAAACAACGTATTTTATTGACAATGAGCACAATTAGCACCTTTACCAGATTACAAAATAAATTCATGGGTAAAAAAGAATTACTGGATTGGGAAATTTTATAGGCAATGAAACTCCTAGAATAGAAAGCCTGGGAAATACAGACTTATCATATAAGTATTTTTTTTTCATAGAAGATTAATTTATTGTTAATTCGATTTTAACTGATTGTAACGGAGTAAATATACTAAATCGATTTAATAAACAATACTTGTGTGAAAAAAAATTTTTGAACCAATATTTTTACGGAAAAAATATTAAATGATTGAATAATTATTAAAAATTAAAAAAAATTATCAATAAAAATTGATTTATTGATAATTTGTAGAAAGACGAAAAGCTGGTTTTGGTTCACCAAAAATGAGAAAAAACTATATTAAAACGTTTTAGCTTAAGTAAAACCTTAAAGAAAACCAAAAATTAGTATCAGATACTATGGTTTGAAGAATTTCTAGCGATGAAGTCCGCTTTCAAAACAACCTTTCTGCTGCCTTCTTTAACATTTTTACGTTTGAGTAAAGAAATCATAAGACGCATAAGTTCTACACCAATATCCTCTAGAGGTTGTGCTACTGCTGTGATTGAAGGATTGTAAATCTTAAAAAACTCATTGTCATCAAATGCAACTACACCCACCTTACCAATGTAAGACGGATCTTTTGAGTTAAAAACCTCTAAGCCAGATTGTGTTAGGTAGTTGGTCGCAAAAAAAATGGCGTCGATCTGCGGATTTTTTGATACAAAATTATATATCATATTTTTACCCTGCTGTGTGCTAGCCATATCAAAAGGTAAAGAAAAAACAATTGGTGTGCAGTCAGCTTCCTCAATCGCCTCCTCATAACCTTGCAGACGCTCAAGCATTTGTGTTTGCTTCAAGTCTACCGTTACAAATGCAATATTTCGAAAACCATTTTTGATAAGGTGATTAGTAGCCGTATACGCTGCCTCTCTATTATCAATTACTACAATGTTACATGGTAAATTATCAAAATAACGGTCCACCAACACCACAGGAACATTATCTTCGATAAGCTCTTCAATCGTTTCACGAATCCCTGCCGATGGGACAATGATAAAACCATCCACCATGCGGAACCGGAAATAGTGTATGAGTTCCTCACATTTTTTATCATCATTTTCATGACTACAAAAAATCACTTTATATCCCTTTCGGTAAGCAATATCTTCTATAACACGGGCTAGGCGCGAAAAGAAACTATTACTAATATCCTCAACCATTAGCACTAAAGTGTTAGACTTACCGGTTCTTAAACTTTGCGCTATAGGATTTGGTTTATAATTAACCTCTTTTGCATAATCTAGAACTTTTTGTTCCAATTCATTACTAATATGTTTTTCACGAGCTTTTCCGTTTAAAACAAAAGACACCGTAGTTGTCGATATGTTTAGGTCAGAAGCTATCGTTTTAATCGAAATGGTTTTTTTTTTCATTATCTAATATTCAACAAAAGTAAGATTTCGGAAATCTCTATAAATCATGAGCGTTCTAAAAAATAATGGGTGTTAATTTTAGAGATTTTCTTCATTGTAACAAAAATCGCAATAAACTTTACAACAAAACTTGTTTATCTCCCAAAATCGTCCTGAACACGAATAATATCGTCTTCATCCGAGGGATTATTTTTATCCGTATGCTGCCATATTTCCGCAACAATGCCCCAATCCTCCAAACCGATTAATCTATGCCTCTCGCCCTGATCTAATTTGATTTGATCTTTTGGGTGAAAGGTCACCAAGTCACCTTCGGTATCAGTATTGCTTCTTACAATTCCAACAGTACCTTCTACAACCTGCCATATTTCAGCTCTTCTATGATGATACTGCCAACTCAGCTTAGCATGAGGCGCAACCACAAGAATTTTTGGACTTAACTTGCCACCAATTCTTAATTCATCTACATTAATACCTTCAAAATATTTATCTGCAAACGCCTGTGCCTGATTTTCATCTATGACAAAAAAACCGCCCCAAGGTCTGGCTTCATCTTTAGAAACGACTGTAAACCCTTGCTGTATCAGATTCTCTTCAACCTTTGAAAACACATCTCTTTTTTCCACTTAATGTTAATTTTAAAATTATAAGCTACAATATTAATCATAATTCCTCAAATGAGAGAATATATATGAAATTATAAAACGTTTTAGTATTTTCATTGTAAACCGAATCAATTAAGTTACTTGAAACACTATTTTAGGTAAGATAAGTCTATTTTTTATTAAAAAACTTTTCAAAATAGCTCATTAGACATCATTTGGTATGACCTTCATGAGCAATTTTTATGGAAATATAAAATAAAAAACCACATACTAAAATGATTTAGGTAAATTTTACTTAATATTGTAAAGTTAATTTTTTTTAAAACAAAATAAACTTCGTTAATGGATATTTTTACTGATCAACGGGTTGTATTGACTCTTGATGCCGGCGGTACCAATTTTGTCTTTTCTGCAATAAAAGCTGGAAATGAGATTGCCAATCCCATTATATTACCCAGCAATGCAAATGATTTGGAAGCTTGTCTCAAAACACTTATAGAGGGATTTCAGCAAATTATTAATACTATTTTGCCTGAAAAACCTGTAGCTATTAGTTTTGCATTCCCTGGCCCTGCAGATTATCAGCGTGGCATTATTGGCGACCTTATCAATCTCCCATCATTCAACGGGGGTATTGCTCTAGGTCCAATGCTTCAGGAAATCTTTAATTTACCAACATTCATCAATAATGACGGTGATCTATTTGCTTTTGGAGAAGCCATTGGAGGCATGTTACCCAAGCTTAATGAGGATCTTCGGAACCATGATATTCCCAAACATTACAATAACCTATTTGGAATTACATTGGGGACTGGCTTTGGAGGCGGAATTATACATAACAACAAAATTTTATCGGGCGACAATTCCGCAGGAGGTGAAATATGGCTTATGCGCGATTTTAAGAACACCCATCTATTGGTTGAAGAGAGCATTAGCATCCGAGCGGTACAACGTGTTTATGCAGAAGAATCTGATGACACAAGAGAACTGTCACCCCAACAGATTTATCATATCGCAATGGGAGAATTAGATGGTAATAAACTTGCCGCACTGATAGCCTTTGAAAAACTCGCATTAATGGTTGGTGAAGCATTGGCCAATGCCATCACCTTGATTGATGCACCTATTGTTATAGGAGGTGGGATTTCAGGAGCTTCAGACTTAATTCTTCCTACTGTCGTCAAACACCTTAATGGTACAATTGAAAATTTAAAGGGGGAAAAAATACCTCGCCTCATGTCAAAAGTATATAATTTGGAAGATCAAGAATCCTACAATGAATTTCTGAATTGGAAAATGGATCGTATCAAAGTTCCCTTTAGTAACAAATATGTTTCTTATTCTCAGGAGAAAAAGCTTTTAATAGGTCTATCCCATTTAGGTACCAGTAGAGCAATATGCCTGGGAGCCTACGCGTATGCTCTCGTTAATATTGATTAGCGATAATTAAATAACAATCTCCATAAAACCGATTTCAATCAGCAGATTGTTCGATTTTGCCATTACTTCTTATATTTTCTCACATATAATGATATTGAACGATATATAAAAATTTAAAAATACTCGGAGCCACTCTTCTCGGAAAATATGAATAATTGATACTAGAACAGAATAATTTTATTTTTAATCTTATCTATTAATTCAAATATTTTTTTTCAATTTTACTAAAACGTTTTAATAAATAAAAACATGATGCAAAGACACTTTTTAATTTTCCTCGTATTATTTAGTTCATATTTAATACACTCTCAGGAAATAAATCCTGATGTTCTGTATAGGCTGAGCAGTCCTTCGGGTCTAGTGATTGATTCACGTGACAGCTTTGAGGACAATGCCCGGCTTTATCTTTCCAAGAAAGAGGAGGGCAAAAAAGGCCAGATATGGAAAGTACAGAAACTTTCGAACGGTACGTATATGATTTCCAATCCTTACAGCAATTATGCGTTGGATAATGGTAATATCCACACTGGTTCTGGTAGTGCTATTGTGCAGTGGATTGAGAATAAAACAAACGGCAATCAACAGTGGAAAATTCAGATTACCGGTACCGGAGCCTATCAGATTACCCAGCGGGTGAGCGGGATGACGCTGGCCTATGCAGGGGATGATAAAGAAGGCTCGGTGGTGAGCCAGATTCCCAATTCATCCCAACTGTGGCGTCTTGAAGAAACCACGCTAAAAACCTCAGAAGATTATACCATCCGCGGCAATACCGAGTGGGAAAATGAAACCATCTTTGGAGTAAACAAGGAAGTGGGGCATGTGACCTATATCCCGTATCCGAATGTTTCGCAACTAAAATCAGATTCTCATTTTGATCAGCCTTGGGTAGAATCAACATCACCCTACTATCAATCCTTAAATGGGACTTGGAAATTCAACTGGGTGAAGCAGCCTTCGGAACGTCCTGTTGATTTTTATAAATCGGGCTATGACGTAGCTTTGTGGAAAGAAATTCATGTACCTTCTAACTGGGAAATGCTAGGCTATGGTACCCCAATTTATACCAATATCACGTATCCATTTACCAATAGGCCGCCGCTTATTTTGGCACACAAAGGCTATACAAACGAGACAGAAACAAATCCTGTAGGATCTTATAAACGCAGTTTTACCATCCCGGCAGATTGGGACCATAAAGAAGTGATCTTGCACTTTGATGGCGTGTACAGTGGAATGTACGTTTGGATCAATGGAGAAAAAGTAGGCTATAGTGAAGGAGCCAATAATGATGCAGAATTTAATATTACGAAATTCATCAAAAAAGGAGAAAACAATATCGCAGTAGAAGTGTACCGCTGGACAGATGCCAGTTATATAGAAGATCAGGACATGTTCCGCCTGAGTGGTATTCATCGGGATGTTTTTCTCTATGCCGTGCCAAAGTTGCATGTTTATGATTATCATTTGGACTCAAAATTCGTGGGCAATGATTTCTCCAAAGGCGAGTTTAGCGTAAAAGCACAGATCCGGAATTATGATGGAGCATCCTCGGGCAATCAAAAAATTCAGGTTTCTTTACTGGATCCGAAAGGCAATATCATCAAAACACTGAATCAGAAAATTCAGGTGAACGGCAATCAGAGCAGCAATGTGGTGCTGAGTGCTACTGTAGAAAACCCGACCCTTTGGTCTGCTGAAACTCCGAATCTCTATACCGTAATTGTCTCCCTACAGGACAGCAAAGGAAAAGATACAGAAGCCTTGTCTTCGAAATTTGGTTTTCGCAAAATTGAAATCAAAGACAAAAGAGTGTATGTAAACAATCAGCCAATATTCTTTAAAGGCGTCAACCGGCACGACATCCATCCGGAATACGGAAAAGCAGTTCCGGTATCTTCGATGATTGAAGACATTGTGCTGATGAAAAAACACAACATCAATACCATCCGCACCAGCCATTATCCGAATAGCTCGAAAATGTATGCTTTATACGATTATTATGGTTTGTATGTGATGGATGAAGCCGATTTGGAAAACCATGGCAATGGAACAATTTCCGACAAACCGAGTTGGGAAGCAGCGTATGTAGATCGTATTGAACGTATGATTCAGCGGGATCGCAATCATCCATCCGTTATTTTCTGGTCGTTGGGTAATGAAGGCAACAACGGCAGAAACTTCGATGCCATGGCCAAACGAGCCCGCGAAATGGATGGCACAAGACCTATTCATTACGAAGGGAAAAATGAGATTGCAGATCTGCGTTCTGCGATGTATAATTCGATTGAGGATTTAATCAGAATTGACAACGAAGAAGCCACACAGCCGTATTTTCTTTGCGAGTATGCCCACGCCATGGGGAATGCCATGGGCAATCTTGCAGAATATTGGGATTATATCGAGAATGATTCTCAGCGGATGATTGGTGGTTGTATCTGGGATTGGGTAGATCAGGGGCTGAATAAAATCGGAGAACCCAGAGACCGCTATTTTTATGGGGGTGATTTCGGAGACAAGCCTAATGACGGAGATTTCTCCTGCAATGGACTCACCACGCCGGATCGAAGAGTAACCGCCAAGTTGTTGGAAGTAAAAAAAGTATATCAGTACATCAAATTCCGTCCAAAAGCTTTAATGAGTGGCCGCGTGGAAATTCAGAACGGATACAATTTCACCAGTCTTTCAGGTTTTGATCTGAAATGGGAAGTATTGAAAGATGGAAAAATAGTACAATCCGGAAAGATGGCTGCCCCCAATCTGCTTCCTACTCAGAAGAGCATTATCACGATTCCTTTGGATCGTAATCTGGAAGCCGGCAGTGAATATTTCCTGAATATCTACGCCAGTCTGAAAGACGCCACTTCTTGGGCAGATAAAGGGCATGTGGTGGCCGCCGACCAGTTTTTACTCAAAGAACGCGCTGCGTTGGCATCTGTAAATCCATCGGCACTAAAATCCATCAATGTGAAAGAAAATGCGGAGGGACTGAATGTTTCGGGTCAGAATTTTAAATTAGAGATCAATAAAAAAACAGGAACACTAAAATCTTTGGTTTATGATGGCAAAGAAATGATTCAAAATAAGGCAGGGCTCTCTTTCAACTGGTACCGATCTGTGAATAATGACAAATATGCCGATCAAAACTATTATGATGTGGCGTATGCATCGCCCTTGTTCAGCTATCAGATCTCTGAAGATAAAAAAGCAGTAACGGTGTTATTTCAAAGCACGGTGACCATCAAAAATGAAACAGGAATTCAGATTCCGTTGTTGGTTAAATATACCGTCTTTGGCAATGGTATGTTGGATGTAGATGCCTCCTTCACGAAACCTGAAAATGCAGATATTGTCCGCAGATTGGGTCTTCAGCTGGTGGTTCCTGCCGGATATGAACATCTTCAGTATTACGGAAAAGGTCCTCATGAAAATTACAACGACCGGAAAGCCTCCGCTTTTGTAGGCTTGTATGAAACCACGGCCAAAGATATGGAAGCCGAGCATTATGTACGTGCGCAAAGCATGGGCAACAGAGAAGGCATTCGCTGGATCCAGGTATTGAATAAAGATCGTAAAGGGTTGCAGATTACGTCCAAAGATCATATGAATTTTTCTGCATTGCATTTTACGGATCAGGAAGTATGGAACGCGAAACACGATTTCATGTTGGAAAAGATCCGCAAACCGGAAGTTTACCTCAGTCTCGATGCCATTCAACAAGGTTTGGGAAATGCGAGTTGTGGTCCACGTCCTTTGGATCAATATATGATTCCGGTCAATACACCTGTCAATTATTCATTCCGGATAGAACCTATAAAATAATTTGAGATGATGGATATAAGAAAATCACTAAAATATTTAATCACCTTCTTACTGGCAGTTTGCGCTGCCGGTAAGGGGTATGCAGAGAACGGGTATGATTTGTGGTTGCGGTATCAAAAGATAGAAAATTCATCTCGCCTCAGCTATTACAAAGCAAAACATCAAAATATCATATTTGAAACTTCTTCACCAAGATTGAACGCGGCAAAAGAAGAACTGAAAACAGGATTGAAAGGCCTTTTGGATATCCAATTGCCTGAAAATAATGAGTTGCTAAAAAACAGCCTTCTTATTGGCACGCCCAAATCCTCAAAACGTATTGCCCAACTCAGCTTTGCAAAGGAAATCAATCAACTGGATGATGAAGGATTTATGATCCGCACTGCAATGGTGGAAGGCAAGCCTATTACCGTGCTGGCCGCAAAAAACGATATTGGCGTGTTGTATGGTTTGTTTCATTATCTTAAGCTGATACAAAGCAATCAGTCACTCGATCAGTTGGCTATTAAAGAGGAACCCAAATTACAATACCGGGTATTGAATCATTGGGATAACTTAAATGGTACTATTGAGCGTGGATATGCCGGATATACCCTTTGGGACTGGGAAAGATTGCCGATGTATAAAGATAAAAGGCTTACCGATTATGCCCGGGCAAATGCTTCGTTGGGTATTAATGGCGCAGTGCTGAACAATGTAAATGCTAATGCAAAAAGTTTGCGTACTGAATGGCTCGTGAAAGCTGCTGGCTTGGCCGATGCATTTCGCCCGTATGGAGTTCGGGTTTATTTAACAGCACGATTTAGTGCTCCGAAAGAGATTGGAGGACTTTCTACGGCAGATCCCGCAGATCCAAAAGTGAGACAATGGTGGAAAGATAAGGTAAAAGAAATCTACAGCATTATTCCCGATTTTGGAGGTTTTCTGGTGAAAGCCAACTCCGAAGGCCAGCCGGGTCCGCAAGACTATGGCCGTACACATGCCGATGGAGCCAATATGATGGCAGAAGCTCTTGCACCCTACGGTGGTGTGGTGTTCTGGCGCGCATTCGTATATCAAAATGAGCGGCATATCGATCGAGTGATGAATGGGTATGAGGAGTTTAAACCATTGGATGGACAATTTGCACGAAATGTTTTTGTACAGCCGAAAAATGGACCGATTGATTTTCAGCCTCGCGAACCCTTTCATCCCTTGTTTGGCGCTATGCCGAACACTGCTTTGTCGATGGAATTTCAGATCACACAGGAAAATTTGGGACATTCGATGCATTTGGTATATCTCGGTTCTTTGTTCGAAGAAACTTTACAATCAGATACCTACGAAAATGGAAAAGGTTCTACCGTTTCCAAAGTGTTGCAGCATTATAAAAAAACGAAAGGCATCTCAGGTATTGCCGGTGTTCCGAACACAGGTACCGATCTTAATTGGACTGGGCATCTTTTCGGGCAGGCCAACTGGCATGCTTTCGGGCGAATGGCATGGAATCCGGATCGCACCGCAAAAGAACTTTCCGAAGAATGGATCAGAATGACATTTTCCAACGACCAACAGGTTATTGAACCGATTCAGAAAATGATGCTGATGTCTCGCGAGGCCGCCGTTAATTATATGATGCCGCTTGGTCTGAATCATATTATGAATTACGATACCCACAATGGTCCCGAACCCTGGCATGATGATCCAACGTGGAAGGCTTCGGATTATCATAAAGTGTCTAAAGATGGAATCGGAATCGACCGTTCTTCACGCGGTACCAATGCCGTAGGACAATACCATTCGCCACTGCGCGAGGAACTTAATTCATTAAAAACCTGCCCGGAAAATCTGTTGCTTTGGTTTCACCGTGCGCCTTGGGACTATAAAATGCGCTCTGGGAAAACGCTGTGGGATGAAATGGTGAGCCACTATTATCAAGGCGTACAATCGGTTGAAGAAATGGAAAATATCTGGGCTTCTTTGGAAGGGAAAATTGATCAGGAAAGATTTGACCATACCCGTACTTTGCTGAAAATGCAGGAAAATGAAGCACGATGGTGGCGTGATGCCTGTGTTCTTTTCTTCGGAAAATACTCAGAGAAACCTATTCCTGCAACTTTCGAGAAACCAAATCATTCTTTAGAATACTATCAAAGTATTCCATTTCCATACAACTGGGATTCTACATTATATTTTAAAAAATAAGTTATCATGAGTGGAAATTATAAAAACTGGCTGATTGGCCTTTTAATGTTTTTTTCTTTTGCTTCTATTCAGGCACAATTAAAAGTGGCTTGTGTAGGTAATAGTATCACCGAGAATAGCGCGTTGGCGGCCGATCAGAAATATCCGGCTATTTTGCAGAAACTGCTCGGTAAAGGCTACGAAGTACGCAATTACGGCATCAGCGCAAGAACAATGCTTAAAAAAGGAGATCATCCGTACTGGAATGAGCAAAAGTATAAAGACGTGCTGGCCTGGAACCCGGATATTGTGATTATTAAGATGGGAACCAATGATGCAAAGCCCAGAAACTGGCAATATAAAGAGGAATTTGTGAAGGATTATGTTGAATTTGTTCAATCATTTAAGGCGCTTCCTAGCAAGCCAAAAATTTACGTTTGCTATCCGTTGCCCACATTTCCCAACAATTTTTTACCCGTGGACGACAGCTTGATTATCAATGAAGTACTCCCAAGGGTGAAAGAGGTGGCGAAAATAACCCATTCTACGCTCATCGACCTGCACACACCTTTGCTAGGTAAGCCCGACTTTGTATATGACACGGTGCATCCAAATGAAAAAGGAACAGCTGTGATGGCAAGAGTGATTGCAAAAGCAATTGATCCAAAAAGGAATTTTCCTAAACCCGCAAAAGAAAAAATTGAAGTTATTTTTGTTGGGAACAGTATTACAGAATCCTATTATCTAAAACAAACGCCGCCAGCGATTGCCGCAAAAGAGCTGGATAGTCTTGGATATGAAGTTCAGTATGCCAACTGTGGCATTAGCGGTTTTACCACTTTTAATTTTCTTCCCGGAACCCAAGCCTACAAAAAAGTGACCGATGCCGCGGATAAAATGTATAAAGACAATGCAACTTTACTTTTCTCGATCAAACTTGGCACCAATGACAGCGCCGTGAAAGGAACCGAAGGCGCACCCGTTTCGCCGGAAATGTATGAGAAAAATATGCAGACAATTATTGACCATTTGCATCAGGCCTATCCTAAAGCGAAATTTGTATTGCAAATGCCACTTTGGTATAGCCCCAATACCCACAACAGCGCAGTTTATCTCCAGGAAGGTCTTGATCGTTTGAAAAGTTATCGTCCGATCATCAAACGGCTGGCGCAAAAAAATGCATCATTTGTAACCGTGGGAGATCAAAAAGGTTTTGACATTTTTAGAAAAAATTATAAACAATATTTAGAACCTCAGTCCGGCAATTCCGGTACATTTTATCTGCACCCGAATCAAAAAGGTGCGGAAATCCTGGGTGGTCTCTGGGCCAAAAGTATTGATCATTACCTAAAAACGCTGAAGAAATAAGGTTTGTAATCCAAAAACAGGAAAATAAATAGTTATACCCATAAAAACCAAAAAAATATGAACAAATACAGGTTAATCCCGTTGCTGTGTTTCATGTGCACCATGATTTTCGGGCAGAAAAAAATTGAACTCACCTCGCCGAACAAAGACCTCAAAGTAGTGGTTGATGTAGGCGATAAAATTCGCTATTCCGTCTTTGCCAACGGTACTATTTTATTAAAAGACAATGCACCGGCTCTGCATACTGGTAAGGAAGTTTTAGGAGAACAACCAAAATTATCCGCTCAAAAAAGAACCTCCGCAGATGAAATACTAACACCGACAATTCCCCTCAAATTTTCAAAAGTAAAAAACAAATACAATCAACTTACGTTGGATTTTAAAGGAGGTTATGCGTTGGAATTCCGAGCTTTTGATGATGGGGTAGCCTATCGGTTTGTGACGTCCCGAAAAGGAGATATGGAAGTGATTGCAGAAGATTTTAACGTAAATTTTCCGTCTGCATATACGCTCCATTTGCAGCAACCCGGTGGTTTCAAAACAGCATATGAGGAACCTTACACGCAGATTCAAAGCAGTGAATGGAAATCGACAGACAAAATGTCTACCCTTCCGGTACTCGTTGATACCAAAAATCAGTATAAAATCTTAATTGCAGAATCTGATGTTTCCGATTATCCTGCAATGTTCCTAAAAGGAAATGGGAATAATGGCCTGAAATCGGCATTCCCGAAACAGCCTCTTGCCTTTGGCGATGATGGTGACCGAAGCGTAAAATTGGTAAAAGAAGCAGATTATATTGCCAAAACAAAAGGAACCCGCACTTTACCATGGCGTTATTTTGTGATCACAAATGATGATCGTAAGTTGATTGAAAATACGATGACTTATCAATTGGCACCAAAGAGCGAAATTAAAAATACAGATTGGATAAAACCTGGAAAAGTAAGTTGGGAATGGTGGAATGATGCATCACCGTATGGGCCGGATGTTAATTTTGTGGCCGGTTACAATCTGGATACCTACAAGTATTACATCGATTTTGCTTCAAAATATGGCATTGAATACATTATTATGGATGAAGGTTGGGCAAAAAGCACACGCGATCCCTATATGCCTAATCCTGCAGTGGATGTTCATGAGCTGATCCGCTATGGAAAAGAGAAAAATGTAGGAATTGTTTTGTGGCTGACCTGGCTAACCGTTGAAAATAATATGGACCTTTTCAAAACTTTTTCTGAATGGGGAGTGAAAGGGGTAAAGATCGACTTTATGGATCGCAGCGATCAATGGATGATGGATTATTACGAACGTGTAGCAGCAGAAGCGGCCAAATACAAACTATTTGTGGATTATCATGGATCGATAAGTCCAAAAGGTTTAGAGTATAAATATCCCAATATTATCTCTTATGAAGGAGTTCGCGGTATGGAGCAGATGGGAGGTTGTACTCCTGATAACAGTGTATATTTTCCATTTATGCGAAATGCAGTAGGACCGATGGATTATACTCCGGGTGCGATGATTAGCATGCAGCCAGACGTATATCGTGCAGACCGTCCAAACTCTGCAAGTATCGGAACAAGAGCCTATCAGATGGCATTATTTGTAATTTTTGAAAGTGGCCTGCAGATGTTGGCCGATAACCCAACCATGTATTACCGCAATGCAGAATGTACAGAATTCATTACACAGGTGCCCACCACATGGGACGAAACCAAAGCATTAAAAGCCGTAGCCGGTGAATATGCGATTGTTGCGAAAAGGAAAGGCAACAAATGGTATATCGGTGGAATGACCAATAATGCCCAAAAGGAAAGAACTTTTGAAATTCCGTTGGACTTTTTGGAAAAAGGTCGCTCTTACAAAATTACGTCTTTCGAAGACGGAATTAATTCCGGACGTCAGGCAATGGACTATCGTAAAAAAGAAGCGCAGACCAAAAAAGGTGAAATGCTGAAGATTAAGATGGTTCGTAATGGTGGATTTGCGGCGGTGATTGAATAGTGATTGAATAATCATAGCCCTTATCATAAGGTTAACAGGAAGCTGGCCCAAAAGGGATGGCTTTTTTGTTCCGATATGGAAAGAGAAAGCAATTTTCTTCTTTACCTCTTGAGATAATGAAATGAGATTATGTGATGAAATATCGTAGTATTAAACATTTCATAAACCCCAATGCTAGATAAAAAAACCACCTGTTTTTAAAGCAGGTGGTATTCTATAAAAGAAAAATTTAAATGATTAGTTTTTGATTACTTTGTATGTTTTTGTGGTATTATCTGAGGTGGTAATTTTTACCAAATAGACCCCTGCTGGGAAGGTGGCAAATGACATTTGAGATACATTTTTCCCGGCTTCTTTTACCAACTGTCCCGTCTGGCTATATACCGAAATGCTCTTCACCTGGTCAAAGTTGCTGATGTTCAACATGTCTTTTACCGGATTAGGCGATAGTGCGATTTTTGCACCTTGAATATCTGGTGTGCCCAATGATGCATCTTTGAGTTTTACCACCCAAAGGTCAAAATCGCCGTGATTCATTGTTATATCGCCGTCCGTAGAATTGGTGTATCCGGAAATGATATATCCATCAGGTGTTTGTGCAATAGAATGTGCAGAATCATCTTGGGCGCCTCCCATAGCCTTTTGCCATAGCAATGATCCAGAATTATCAAATTTAACAACCCAAAAATCTTCCCAATTGCGAAACCCAGTTACGTCGCCATCATTGGATCGTGCATTTCCTGCAAGAATGAAATTCCCATCCGATATTTTTTCAAGAGAATATCCTCTGTCATCTTGGCTTCCTCCAAAATTCTTTTGCCATACCAGTGTACCGCTATTATTGAGTTTTACCACCCAATGGTCAAATCCCCCTTTATTATTTGTGATGTCACCATCGGTAGAATTTGAATACCCTGCAACTATGTAGCTGCCATCTGCCGTTTGCACGATAGAGCGGGCAATATCATCTTTTGCACCTCCTAAAGTTTTTTGCCATTGTAGAGTTCCGCTACCATCAAGTTTTACGACCCAAAAGTCTTCCCAATCTTTGTATCCCGTCACATCACCATCAGTTGAACGTGCAGTACCTGCAACAACGTAACCCCCGTCTGTGGTTTGCTGTATAGCATACGCTCGATCATCTTGACCTCCTCCAAAGTTTTTCTGCCATTGGATGACACCAGCAGGATCTAGTTTTACGATCCAATGATCGAATCCACCCTTGTTTCCCGTTACATCTCCATCGGTAGAGTTTGAGAATCCCGCAACGATATAGCCACCATCTGTGGTTTGGATAATAGAACGAGCCTCATCGTCTTTACTACCACCATACGTTTTTTGCCACTGGATGACGCCATTGCTATCGAGTTTTACCACCCAATAATCTTCCCAGTTTTTATAACCTGTAACATCGCCGTCATTGGAACGCGTAGTGCCTGCAATAATATAACCGCCATCTGAAGTCTGTTTTACAGAATATCCGCGGTCGTCTTGGCTTCCTCCCAATGATTTTTGCCATTGTAATGCACCCGAGCCGCTCACTTTTACTACCCAAATGTCACGCTGTCCTTTATTTCCAGAAACGTCACCATCATTGGAGTTCGAGGTTCCAACCAGAATGTAACCACCATCGGTAGTATATTGCACGGTAGTAGGACCTGGTTCTTTTCCTCCTTCCTTTACTTCGGTTGCGCTACCTCCATAGGATTTTTGCCAGTCAATTGCAGGCACTGTTTGAGCTACTGCTAGCTCAGTTAATGCAAACACTGCCGCTAAGCCTAGTAGTTTGCTTTTTAATCTGTAGTTTTTCATTCTAATAATAATTTGATTTTTGTTAATAAAATAGATTAATTGATATTATTGATACCTATGAACATATTTAAAAAAAATACAAATCAATCAATATAAAATCGTTTTAGTAAATTGATTAAAAAATTTTTATTATGTTACATGACAGATATCGCATCAAATATAAAAATAAGATGAAAATAAAAAAATATTAATATAAAATTAATATTAAAAAAATATTTCCCATGTAAAACATCACCAACAAATCACTTAAAATCAGATACTTAAGGCGTAATTTTGAATTTTAAATTTATTATTTTAATTGATATAAAATGTAAAACAGATTGAATATGGGATAAATTTCTTCTAAATAATAACAATTAAAATCACCATTTTTTAATTTAAAAAGTGATAAATAATAAAATAAATTTCCGCACTGCAAAATGAAAAGTGTAGAATCTAAAACTAAAATATGATCAAAAGAACAAAATATTTTCTAAATCGATTTACGAATAACTAGTTTTGATGAATTTTCAATATGTCCCCTTTCACTATTATTCAGCATTTCTGCCAACCGTTGACCCATTTTAAAGAAATCTGTAGAAATTGTAGTAATACCACCTGAAACTACTTTTTTAAGAGGCGTTTCGTTATAAGATATAATTCCGACGTCCTCTCCTATCATTACATTGTTTTTCTCGCAACTTTCCAAAATTTCTACTAATTGACGATCATTAGGAATTAGAAAGAGCTGTCCTTTTTCTATTGTATGGTTTTCCAAACTGGAAATTACGGAATGCCGCACATCATAAGCCTCACAGTATTTCTTAAAGCCTTTCACCATATCGATGGGTTCCTTTTCACCGGGAAATACGATAATATAATGATCGTACTTTTGAAGTATATTCTTTGCCGATTTTAGGGACTTGTAAATATCTTCAACAAAATTCTGATAAATTGCTGAATACTTATTCAGGGTCGGACGCATTTGATCGATAATGTATACATCTTCTTCAGGTAATTTGGAAATAACTTCCTCCACTCCTTCGAGATTACCAGGCATGATAATGTATTTTGAATAATCACCCATATTATCGAAAATGAACTTCCGAAATGTATTGAGGTTAAAATGATGAAAAAACACATCTACATGCACGTTGGGTAGCGATTTTGATAAACCATTCAAAAGATCTTCTTTGAAAGAATTGAGTTCATCAAAAAGAACGAAATAGTTTTTGTTGTATATAATATTTTCAGTACGTATATAATAGCCTTTTGCCAGAACCGACTTCACCACCCCTCTTTTTTTGAGCTCTTCATAAGCGCGTAACACCGTATCTCGGGAGATTTTGTACTCGATACACAGTTTATTAACGGATGGTAAGCGATCATTCCGGAATATTTTTTTTTGAAAAATGGCATTTTCTATACTTTTTACAATCTGTTGATACAGTGGCTCTGCGCTTTGTTTATCGATACTTATTATTTTCATGATCTCTAAAATCCGGTAGGTTGAACAATACAAACTGGTAGGTATTGGTATGACAAGATAATAAATGTTTTTAATTTTAAACCCAGGTACCCTTTTCGTTTTCAAAGGAAAATAGTATCATGATTACTAATACATTATAACAATTGCTATTATTATTTTTTATGATGAATCCATCTAAAAATTTCACACAATCGTTAGTAAAACAGGCATGAAGGTGACTTTCTGTGATTTTGGAGCTGCGATTACATCGATAAAAATCCCTTTGGATAACCAACTTGTGGATGTAGTACTCGGTTTCGACCATATAGAAAACTATCAAAAATCCTACGAATTGACCGCAAAACCTTTTCTGGGAGCGGTGGTGGGATTACATGCAGGAAGAGTAAACGGCGGAAAATATCATAGTGGAGAACAAACCGTTCAACTGGAAAAGAATACCGGAAAACACCACCTTCACGGAGGAACACTTAACCTCAGCAACCAATTTTGGAAACTCATTTCACAAACCGAAGATGAAATCACCTATTCAATTCTTGTGAACGACGGAAAGACACAAGTGACAGCAGTTTATCACCTAAAAGATTTTTGTATTCAGGTTACACTAACTGCCCAAACCAAAGAGGAAGTCTTAATTAATCTGACACAACATTCGTATTTTAACCTTCAGGGTCATGATGGTGATGTTACTCAGCTAAAAATGAAGATCAATGCGGATCGCATCTTAGAAACCGACAATGACTTAATACCAACAGGAAAAATGTTGGAGGTGAAGGATACAAAATTTAATTTTCTAAAATTGAATAACTGCCCTGCAGAAATAGACACATCTTTTGTAATTAATAACCTGAATCAGCCTGCCGCAATACTTTATAACCCGAGAAACAAACTAAAAATGGAAGTCCGCACCAATCAACCCACTGTGCATGTTTATGTGGGTGGGGCTTGTGCGCCTCTAGAAGGAAAAGGAATGGTTTCCTATCACAAGACGAGTGGGATTTGCTTTGAAGCTCAGAATTATCCGGATTCTCCCAATCATGCCAACTTCAAAAATGGTATTCTTTTTCCTGGCGAAACCTACATTAATCAAATTGAATATTCCTTTTTTCACCAACTTTAAATTATCAGAATAAAATAAATCACAACATGATTATGAAAAACACCCTTATTACTAAAACGATTGAGCAATTCCGGCAAGATTTTTTTGAAGAACCCGACATTATTGTACTTGCTCCAGGAAGAATTAATATAATTGGAGAACACATAGACTACAATAATGGTTTTGTACTCCCGGCTGCGATAGACCGATATATTTGCTTTGCCGTTTCGCCGTCAAAAAAAAATGATGAAAGTCGATTTATCGCTATCGATCTGGAAGAAAGTCATCTCCATCATGGCGAGCCCCAACCTTTGGAAGGTCATTCTTGGGTCAATTATCTTTTGGGAGTGATTCATCAGATTCAGGAAAGAGGTAAAAAGGTTCCGGCGATTAATCTTGCATTTAGCAGTAATATTCCGATGGGAGCAGGCTTATCATCCTCTGCGGCGCTAGAATGTGGATTTGCATATGCATTAAATTCACTGTTCAATTTTGGTTTTTCAAAAGAAGAACTGGCTCTTATAGGGCAAAAAGCCGAACACACTTACGCAGGTGTAAACTGCGGTATAATGGATCAGTTTGCCTCCGTTTTTGGTGAAGAAAATAAAGTATTCAAATTGGATTGCGACACGCTGGATTATGAATACTTTGATGCTGATCTTGGTGAGAATACATTGATTCTTTTGGATAGTGGTGTTAAACATACACACCTCACATCTGGGTATAATACCAGTAGGAAAAAGGTAGAAGAAGGTTTATCAATCATTAAAACAAATTACCCATTCGTAAAAACCTGGCGACATGTTACGCACCAAATGATTGATGATATCAGGGAGAAACTTGGAAATGATGCTTATCAAAAAAGCAATTTTGTTGTAAATGAAATAGAACGTGTTTCCTTGGCTGCTGACGCGTTACAGAATAAGGATTTTGAATCACTCGGTACACTTATTACCAAAACCCATGACGGACTTTCCAAACAATATGGTGTAAGCTGTGACGAATTGGATTTTCTTGTCGAAAAAGCCCTTCAGCAGGAAGGTGTTTTAGGGGCACGGATGATGGGTGGAGGATTTGGCGGTTGCAGCATTAATCTTGTGAAAAAACAACAGATGCAAAAATTTATTGATACGCTGACCGAACTATACCAAAAAGAATACAATATAGATCTACAAGTCTATCCAATAAAAATTGCAGAAGGTGTGCATGAATATAAGAAAGAAACTAAAAAGTTTGATGTAAAAAACCAACCTCACCGCCGTTACAACCCGCTTTTGGATGAATGGATTTTGGTTTCACCACAAAGAGCAACCCGGCCTTGGCAGGGACAACAAGAAAAACCAACTTCATTAATCAATCCAAAGTATGATTCAGATTGTTACCTCTGTCCAGGAAATGCAAGAGTGAATGGAGATAAAAATCCTGATTACAAAGGGACATATGTTTTTAATAATGATTTTGGGGCACTTTTACAGGAAAAAGGGCAGTTAGATGAAGAGCATTCGCACGATGAGCTGTTTATGGCCAAAGCAGAACGGGGCATCAACCGTGTCATCTGTTTTTCAGATGACCATAGTTTGACATTACCCCTCATGAACGTTGATGCCATTAAACATGTGGTTGATGTCTGGCAGAACGAATACAACACATTAGGCCAGCTCCCTTATATAAATTATGTACAAATATTTGAAAATAAGGGACAGATAATGGGTTGCAGCAATCCGCATCCACACGGGCAAATCTGGGCACAGGAACACATTCCCTCTCTGGTGGCAAGAACGCAGGAAAACATGCAAAATTACTATCGGAAAAACGGAATTTCGCTATTGCAGGATTACCTTGAAAAAGAAATCGAAAACGGCGAGCGAATCGTATTGGAAAACAAAGATTTTGTGGCATTAGTTCCTTTTTGGGCAACTTGGCCATACGAAACGATGATTGTAAGTAAACGTCATATCTCGAACATTGGTGATTGTACCGAAGAAGAAAAATGGTCATTGGCTCAAATTATCAAAGATATGACGACTAAGTATGACAATCTTTTTGAGATTTCCTTTCCTTATTCGGCTGGAATTCATCAAAGTCCAACTGATGGCAAACAGCATCCGGAATGGGATTTCCATATGCATTTTTATCCGCCTTTACTTCGATCCGCCACCGTAAAAAAATTTATGGTAGGATACGAACTTCTTGCCGAAGCACAAAGGGATATTACGCCCGAGCAAAGTGCGGAAACACTGAGGAAACTGCCTGTTTTGCACTATACCGCGAATAACAATGGTAACAATATTCATTAACTCGTATTAGCGTCATCAATGAAAATAAATACTGATTATTTAAAAATTGCGATCACTTTTTTGCTTTTAATTTCCTTCCGAACATTAGCGCAAGAAACATTTAAGTTCAACGTCTCTGATTCCGCCAGGTCAAAGTTGAATGTCAATCAAATATCTGGACCACAAACGGGAGAAGTTCAAGCCTTTCTTCCATCATCACCAGAAAAACGAACAGGCAGAGCTATAATTATCTGTCCTGGTGGTGCTTACGCATTTGTGGCAACCGATCATGAAGGGGTAAAATGGGCTCCCTTTCTCAATGAAATGGGAATCGCTGTTTTCGTCCTGAATTACCATTTACCAAATGGAAATCCCAGTATTCCATTAAATGATGTAGAAAAGACCATCAAAACAATTAATGAAAACTCAAAATTATGGGGCATTAATACTGCGGATATTGGGATTATGGGCTTTTCTGCAGGGGGTCACTTAGCATCTACCGCTGCCAACCATATCAGAAAACCTTACAAACCTGCTTTTCAGATCCTTTTTTATCCCGTAATCACCATGGATAAAGCAATTACTCATATGGGTTCCCATGACAATCTACTGGGAAAAAATGCAACTTCTGAACAAGAAATTGACTATTCTAATGAACTACAGGTCAATAATGAAAGTCCCGCAGCTCTTATAATTTTGTCGGCAGATGATAAGGCAGTTCTTCCCCAGAATAGTATCAACTACGCAAATGCTCTTCTCCAACACCATATTAGTACATCGCTTCACCTCTACCCGATAGGTGGACACGGATGGGGATTTGACACCAAATATGAGTATCATGAGGTAATTCTTGATGAGATTAGGAATTGGCTGTCCCATTTAAAACCTAAGAACTAGCTACTGTAGTATGATTTATTTTACAATTTCGACTTGTAAAATAAGATTTGTCTTGGATTTCAAAAAAAAATTCTATTTTTACTAAATCGTATTAGTATATAAATTTAATTTTATGAATTTCTCTTTACAAGGCAAATACGCAAGGCATTATACAAAGGTGTTACTCCTACTTTCTCTATGTGGATCAATGGTTTATGGGCAAAATTTTGTAAAATTTGTGAATCCCTATATTGGGACAGGAGGCCACGGACATTCTTTCATGGGCGTTACAGTACCTTTTGGTGCGGTACAGATTGGTCCCAACAACTTCAACAAAGGATGGGATTGGACATCTGGATATCACTACTCCGATAATGTAGTGACTGGTTTTTCCCATCAACACCTTAATGGTACAGGATGTGCAGATGGGGGTTCGCTCCAGTTTATGCCTTATACTGGCGCTGTAAAGTCAGAAAGAGGCACGCAGGAAAATTCAACTTCAGGATACAGTTCCCATTACTCTCATCAACATGAGGAGTCCACACCAGGCTACTATCAGGTTTTCCTGGAAGATCCAAAGATTAATGTAGAACTTACTGCCAGCAATCGCGTTGCGTTTCACAAGTACAACTATCCTAAAAATACGGATCAGGAAAAGCGTTTAATTATCTCTTTATTTGATGCGAACGGTAGTGAAACCAAAGAAACTTATATCGAGCAGAAGGATGACTATACAATTCGAGGCTATCGCTTTGCCGATGGCTGGGCCAAAAAACAACAGTTTTATTTTACGGCAAAATTTTCGCAACCTGTTAAACTATTAATTTATGCAAATAATGTCTTTGTTGAAGGTAGAACTTTTAAAGGGGTTAATGTAAAAGGTAATTTTCTATTGGATCCCAAAACAACCGAATTGAAGATAAAAGTAGGCGTTTCTCCTGTTAGTATGGATAATGCTGAAAATAATATTACAACGGAAATCAACCATTGGGATTTTGCCCGGGTGGTGAAACAGACCAATGCGCTATGGAATCAGGAATTGGGGAAAATTAAAGTAAAAAGTAAAAACACAGATGAAAAACAAATTTTTTATACCGCGCTTTACCATGCCTTTATGCAACCAAATGCCTTTAACGATGCTGATGGAACTATAAGAGGTGCCGATAAAAAAATATATTCCGAGCCTGGTTTTACCAATTACACCCAACTTTCGCTGTGGGATACTTACCGTGCTGCACATCCTTTTTATACTATTTCTCAACCCGAAAAAGTGGCCGATTTTGTAAATACCATGCTTGCGATTTATAAACAAACGGGGATGCTTCCCATTTGGCATTTATATGGTTCCGACACTTACGAAATGATTGGTGTTCCCTCAGTTATGGTAATTTCAGATGCCATTCTTAAGGGATTTAAAGGATTTGATTACGAACTAGCCTTTGAAGCCATGAAACATTCGATGATGTCGGATTATAAAGATTTAAAATACCTAAGAACCAATGAATATATCCCCAGCGATCTTGCAAAAGAATCTGTGGCAAAAGGCTTAGAATATGCCATTGCAGACCATGCGATTGCGAAAGTGGCTAAAATATTAGGTAAAAAGGCTGATGCTGAAATATTTGCCAAACGTGCCCAATATTATAAGCTTTACTGGGATCCTGAAACTGAATTTTTCCGAGGCAAAAGAAAAGACGGCTCATGGAATGTACCTTTCAATCCCTATAATTCTACCCATCGGAATGATGATTACTGTGAAGGTACTGCTTGGCAGTACACATGGTTGGTTCCACAAGATGTCCCAGGATTAATCGGATTATTTCCAAGTGAAAAAGCCTTTTCTGCAAAACTGGACGCTTTGTTTGTTGTGAAAGGTCTAGATGGTGAAAATACATCCCCTGATATATCCGGTTTAATTGGACAGTACGCGCACGGCAATGAGCCCGGACATCACACTGTCTATTTATACAATTATGTAGGAGAACAGTGGAAAACAGCAGAAAAAGTTCGCTTTATTTTAAAAAACATGTACCATAATAATCCTGACGGCTTGCAGGGCAATGAAGATTGTGGACAAATGTCAAGTTGGTATATACTATCAGCTTTAGGTTTTTATCAGGTAAATCCGGCCGGCGGCGATTTTATTTTTGGAAGCCCTTTGTTTGACCGCGCAGTGATAAAACTACCAGGGAATAAAAAGCTGAAAATAAAAACAATCAACAATTCTGACCAAAACATTTATATCCAATCTGTAAGATTAAACGGTCAACACTACACAAAAAGCTATATCAGCTACGCTGACCTAATGGCGGGTGGTGAATTGGTTTTTGAAATGGGAAATACACCTTCGGATTTCGGAAAAAATCCTTCAAACCGACCTTTTTAAATAACAAATTACGATGCAATCAATGGTAACCCATACGATTAAAATTATTCTGATTATAATATCAATCAGCTTACATATCAATGTAAAAGCTCAAAATAATTGGTCGGATATTTCAAAAGATCGAAAAGAGGCGGTAGATACCGATAGTTTGACACAGAAAGGATACACCCTGATTTGGATTAATAAAGATCCGGATTTCAATATGCTCCTCAAAAAAGAATTGATGGATACCTATTTTAAAAACTATCCAAAACTAGCTCAAGAATACAATCCAAAAACACGTAAGAAAGTTTATTTTATCATCGATCCGGATTATAAGGGCGTAGCAGCTACGGATGATGGTGTCGTACGATACAATCCGGAATGGTTTCGTAAAAATCCTTTCGATATTGATGTAGTAACCCATGAAGTAATGCATATTGTACAAGATTATCCCAATAATTCCGGTCCATGGTGGATTACTGAAGGAATTGCGGATTATGTGCGGTATGTATATGGCGTTGCAAATGGGAAAGCAAACTGGAAATTGCCGGAGTATAATTCTAAACAGAATTTTGATAACTCCTATCGCGTTACTGCCCGCTTCCTTTATTGGATCGAGCGTCATGTTAAAAAAGGATTTGTTAAAAAATTGAATCTGGCGATGCGAGAAAAAATCTATACCCCTCAGTTCTGGAAAAACAACACCGGAAAAACGGTTGAAGAATTGTGGACAGCATATGGTGAAAAACCATCAATACAGTAAAAAAAATAATCAGAAAAACATGAATAAACGACATTTAATTTTTAGCATTTTACTATCCATAGGAACCTCCTGCACTTTATCCAGTCAGAAACTCCAAGACAATATTCTGCCGAGTTGGGCATTGGGTGGATTTGAAAGACCTCAGGGATTAAATCCTATTATTTCACCTACAGAAGCAACTTCATTCATCGATCCCAATACCGGAGAAAAAAATTATTGGGAGTCCAATGACACCTTTAATCCCGCAGCGGTTATTAAAGATAACAAAGTTGTTGTTCTTTACCGTGCAGAAGATAAATCTGGTGTTGGAATAGGGAGTAGAACTTCTCGACTGGGTTATGCCGAAAGTAAGGATGGGCTCCATTTTAACCGCATGAGCCAACCGATTTTTTACCCAAGTCCTGACTGGCAACAAGGTAATGAATGGCCGGGTGGAACCGAAGATCCACGAATTGCCGTAACCGAAAATGGATTATTTGTGATGCTATACACACAGTGGAATCGAGATACCCCACGATTGGGAGTAGCCACCTCTAGAGATTTAAAAAATTGGAAAAAAGACGGACCCGCTTTCGCCAAATCCCCAAAAGGGCGTAATATTATAAATCGTTCTCATAAATCAGCTTCGTTATTGACCAAAATTGTTAATGGCAAACAAGTCATTGCAAAAATTAATGGTAAATATTGGATGTATTGGGGTGAAGAGGGAGTTTATGGAGCAACTTCCGAAAACCTGATTGATTGGGAACCTGTGGTAGATAAAAATAATAATCCTATTGCGTTTATATCGCCTCGGGAAGGTTATTTCGACAGTCAACTTACCGAATGTGGTCCACCTGCAATTTTAACGGATCAGGGTATCGTATTGCTGTACAATGGTAAAAATCATGAAACAAAAGGAGATGCCAGATTCAATAAAAATGCCTATTGTGCTGGTCAGGTCCTTTTTGATAGTCAGGATCCTACCAAAGTAATTGCCAGACTGGATGTTCCTTTTTTGCGCCCCATGGCAGATTTCGAAAAAAGCGGACAGTATGTTGACGGTACCGTTTTTATAGAAGGTCTTGTGTACCATCATAATAAATGGTTTTTATATTACGGTTGTGCCGATTCAAAAGTTGGGGTTGCTGTTTATGATACCTCAAAGAAAAAAAATGGCGATGAAATTCCCTTACGTCCCTAATAAATTTTGAAGAAATAGAAATCTATAAATCTTCATCAACCCTAAAAAAATTCCTACGTAAGCCTTAATTTATTGCCTCTTAAAGCAACAAATTAAGGCATTAGGAAATCACAAAAATCTTACTTTCTTCATTAATGCGTTTTACCACATTTTCTGTACGCTCTTTGTGGGTGTCGGTGATGAAGATTTGGCCAAAACTCTCTTTGTTGACCAATTCTATAAGTTGAGAAACACGCGTGTCATCCAACTTGTCAAATATGTCATCCAAAAGCAAAATGGGAGATTTACCTGTCAGTTCCTTGATCCTATTGATCTGAGCCAGTTTAAGCGAAATCAAAAAGGATTTTTGCTGACCTTGAGAACCTATTTTTTTTATAGGATTGCCATTCATTTCAAACGCCAGATCATCTTTGTGCGTACCCTTTGAGGTGTAGGTCAAAACCCTGTCTTTATCAATACTTTCCGAGAGAAGCTGTTTAAAATCCATATCGAAAAGGTGGGATTCATAATTTACGCTCACTTGCTCTTTCCCGCCGGAAATAATCTCGTAAAAATGCTGAACAATAGGGTTGAGTTTTTCTACAAAATCTTTCCGTTTTTCAAAAATCCGGGTTCCGAAGATTGAAATAGGATCATCATAGATCTCAAGAGAATCTTTATCAAAACTTCGGTTTTTTGCAAAATATTTGAGTAAAGCATTTCTCTGCTGGATGGTTTTCTGATATTGGATCAGGTCAAAAAGATAAGAAGAATCGGTCTGCGAAATCATTGCATCCAAAAACTTACGGCGGCTCTCCCCCGAATCTGAAATGAGGTTGGAGTCGTATGGCGAAATCATCACACTTGGCAAGTAACCTATATGATCTGCCAGCCTATCATAGGCTTTATCATTCTTTTTAATCAATTTTTTGGATGCCCTGGGTTGCAGGATTTTGATAATATCTTCTTTGTCATCATTTTTTATTTCGGCTTCCACCACAAAAAAATCTTCGCCGTTTTTGATATTATTAAGATCAGAATTTCCGAGGAAACTTTTGCCTACAGAAAGATAATGCAGGCCATCCAGAACATTGGTCTTCCCTACCCCGTTGTTCCCCACAAAACAGTTAATCTGAGGCGAAAAATCAAATTGCTGTTCTGCATGGTTTTTAAAATTGATAAGTGAAAGTCTATTGATGATCATAATCCTAAAATATTTTCAAGAGATCTAGGATTTTGATGATTTTCCCAAAATTGATTCAAAATTATTAAGAAATGAAGACAACAAACCGTAATCTTTTGATTTACAAATTGTTTGATTCAGCTTAAGTTTCACTTCATTAATATTTCCCATCACTTAAAAATTTCAGTAAAGATAAAATTAAATAACCAAAAAATCAATTTCCAGAATTGACAAAGTGAGGAATGTCCGCGGCAAAATTATTCATTGGCATCATATCATTCCTATACCGATTAAAGTCAAAGGAAGAATTGTTATCAAAAGGCACTTTTGGATAATACATAAAAGAAATCTGAATCCGGTTGAGGACAAGATAAGGATTATTAATCAGTACACCGACACCAATTTTGGTATTCACATTGGTTTTCAGCAACTTTTCATTTGGCATCGCAAGCCATCCGGCAGCGGCAGTTATGTAAGGGCTGAAATGAAAGTTTTTCCAGGTTTTATTGATAAAAAACTGAAGCTGGTAACGCAGAACCATTTTCTTGGTACCAATGTAATCTGTACTGTAGATGGGAAATTCGTCTCTCGCAGAAAGATTGATGCGGTCTCTATAAGTATAATTATTTTCGGGATTTCCCAAAGCTAGCGTGGGGGAAAAGAAATGCCTCACCTGCGCAAATCTCCAGTTAAGTAAATTCGTAAAATAAAGACCTTCCAGTCGGAATGCTTCCCTATTCTGGCGATCCTGATTGAAAAATCTTCCAAATTCACCTTTGATATTGAAATACCCCCAACCTGTAAAATCACCATACGCTGCCGATAAACCGAGATAAGGAATCATTTCTTTGCTACGGACCATAAACCCCGAAGTTGCTGTGAAGGCGTTACCATAAGGGATATCTTCGGGAAGATTATACTGATAAACCTGCTTTTCTACCGAAAACTTGCGCTGAATAAATCCACCGGAAACCAAAAAACTGTTGTACGAACGGAAAAAGTCATATTTGTCAGCGGCGGGATTATCTTTATACTGGAAATTCTGAAAACGTCCAATTAACGCAATGTTACTGGAAATCCTTTTCATGGGATCTGATGAAACCGGAATCTGGTAACCACCCCACAAATCTTGGCTGTAAACCTTTATCTGTACCTGCGGAAAAACCGCTAAATCTTCCACTGGCAGCTGCACATGGCGCATAAAATAATCAAAGTTAAAACCGCCGGCCCACTTTGTTAACGGAGAAAAAAAGTCGCGGCGTGCTGCGAGTGTAATCCTTTCATTTTTAAAAAAATCCTTTTCTGCAAGCACCTGCGCATTAATATAACTTCCAAAAAGATTGTTGGCCAAATAGCTTGCATACCAATAATCTTGTTTATCCTTAGAATCATTTCGATACAAAAAATCAGCCTGATGTCCTAATCCTAAAAAATTTTCTTCCGAAACACCTAACCCAATTTTGCTTCCCGAGTAACTGAAACGCGGTTTCAAACTCCATGAATCCAATACTTTTACAACCACATCGATAGAGTCATTGCTACTTTGTTCCACTGCAATATTTACCCGGTTAACGAAAGGCATGGTTCTCAGTAGACGTTCGGATTCGTAAAGCTTTTGTGCGTTGTAAGGCTCACCTTTTGCAAAAAGCAGGTAATTCCGGATTGTAGAAATCCGGGTATTGGAGTGCAAATGATTGGTAAACCAGTCATACCAATATGTTTTTTCTTTCTTTTCATCGGTATTATAACCAAAAGGATCGATGGCTTCTATTTTCACATTGCGGATTAATTTGCCATCATAGGTGGACTGCTCTTGCTTCTCTGTCCTGGTGGAAACTGACGCAGAATCTGCTTCTCGACGGAAGATAAATCGATGGATAAACTTGGTAAATTTCCTTTTGTCAGAGAACTTCTCAATTTTATAATAGAGAGAGTCTTTCTTTTCCTGGGCAGGCAGAGCGTTACAACAAATCAACAGAAGGATAAGAACTGATAGTATTTTTTTCATCAAAGATTGAGCAATTAACAGAACTGCTTATCAATTTGCAAGCCAACCGATCAAAACACATAACATGGGGATACCTGTACAACTCTCTACCCAAAATGAGAAGTAAGCATCTGAATTATCATTTTCAGAAAAATAAATTAATATAAATGAAATAATAATACTTAATAAAAAGCAGGTTGAAAACTGAATGTGAAGATAATAGATAGACAACAAGCCAGAACAAAATATAAAGCTATAAGCCAAAAATTTTGTGTTTATAACTCCTATTAATCGCGGAAAGGTAATCACCTCATCTTCCCTCATATCTCTAATATCAAATGGTAAAACCATGGCAGAAACAAACAACCAGGATATCAAAAAAATTGGCCCATTAAATTGTGGGAGGATCAGCCAGGAGTTGATCAAAGCCCAAGTTAATCCAACATAAAAAATCTTGAACAATGGTATTTTCCTTATAAAATGTTCCAAAAATGCTGAATTGTATAATAAACCCATCATTACAATTACAGCCCATTTTACCAACCTTATCTCGTTATGATTTCTAAGAATCAACAAGACACTGACAACACCACAAATAAAATTAAAAATTAATATTTTAAAGAATATTTTTTTATCATTTTGATACTTGGTATAGAGATAACCACTGAAATAAGTGATGAAAATCAACAATAGACTTGGCCATCGGAATATATTTTGCTCCAACATAAAAAAGGCCGCCAAGGCTGTTCCCATCAACGAAACATAAACTTGGCTGTCTACAAGATAATTTTTTAGTAATTTTAGAATCGGCATACTTTAACAAATGTCGGAAAAAACTATCTTATACTTAAGAAAAATAAACTTTATGAAATCACTCCAAACGGCCTCTCTAATCCTGCTGATCTTTTTTGCTGCAAATTTTTCGGCGCAGAGTTACTATGATCAGCAGTGGAAAAAGATTGAAGACAACTATAAAAAAGGGACTTACAAATCTAATCTTCCGCTTGTTATGGAGATTCAAAATCAGGCTATGAAAGATAATAATGCGCTACAACTCATCAAATCGCTGAAGGCAGAATTCAGCATTACCAGCCAAACGACTGATGACACCAAAAATGACAGCTATTCTCAATTTTTCGCCAAACTGCAATCAACAGAAAAACTACTGAAAGGGGATGAGAATCAACTTTTTCGACTATTGTCACTTCAGTTTATCAAAGATTATTATCAAAACAATGCCTGGAAAATCAATCAAAAAACCAACATTGACAATCCTGACCTTACCCAAATTGAGACCTGGAGCCAATTGGATTTCAAGAATTATTTATCAAAAAACTACTTGGATTTAGAAAAAGAAAACCAGGCTTTAAGGACGATAAAGATTCAAAAATATGCTGAACTGTTTTCCAATACAGATAATATCGAGTTTTTTCCGACGCTTTCTGACTGGTTCAATTATAATTATATCGATTTTCTAAAGAGTCAAAACTACTTTACACCGAATGAACTGAAGGCCAATTCGGTTAAAATCAATGGAATTTATGATTCAGAAATCAATGCATTGGCCGGCAATCCTAAACTCTATTTTCAGCACCAAAAAATCAGTTATAATTGTGATTTCACCAATTGTAAAGACCGGTTTTCTCAACTGGAAAAAATGGTTGAAGATGAATCTGTAAAAGGTGACTACAAACTTTTGGTTATTGATGAAATGATGAGCATTCTCATCAACAAAAATGATAATAAATTGGCTCTGACATGGGCTAATGATGCGAAAGAACTGTATCCAAAATCCAAGTTTCTCAATAATATTATTAATAAAGAAAATCAAATCAAAGGCCCGCAACTGAACCTGTTTTATGAAAATGAAACGCAGAGCAATAAGCCTATTCAAATTGTTGCAGAAGGGAAAAATGTGAGAAATTTTTCATTAAACATTTATCAGGTTAAAGATGATCCGCAAGGTTTCCTGAATTACGCTTTTGATTCTTATCAAAACCCTTTTGGCCTCGTAAAAAAATCATTGATTCGCAAAGATCAGTTCACGCTTCCTGAGTCTTTGGATTACAAATTGCACAAAACTGCTTTGGAGATCAAGCCTCTTCCTGCAGGGCTTTACCTGGCAGAATACGTGGTAGATAATGCTGTTCAGAAAAATTTTTACTTCATCGTTTCTGACTCTAAGATCGTTTATTCAAAAAAATCAGTTTTTGATGATGCAAGATCTAATGTATTAAAATTGGTAAATAACGAGAATGGAAAAGCTTTTGCCAATGAAAATCTGGAAGTAATCGAATATGTGCGAGGAAAAGCAATTGTCCGCCATCAAATGAAATCCGACAAAACAGGAAACTTTCTGCTTCCAGTGACTAATAACAAGGAGTATTATAGAAATTATCTTGTAAAAAATGGCGACAATTATTCTATGATTAATGCGTATGGTTATGGCAACAATGGTCATGAACCGAAAGCACAAAATCAACAATCAGCACAGATTTTCCTGGATCGGAAAATTTATAGACCTGGACAAATCGTTTATTTTAAAGTGATTTCTACAGGATTTGATGCCGAAACTCAAAAAGCAAAAGTGCTTCAAAAAGTTCCATTGAACATCAAAATTAATGATGCCAACGGAGAAGAACTGCAAACCCTTAAGCTGACGACCAACGAATTTGGTTCTGTTAACGGAAGTTTTACATTGCCTACAAACAAATTGAATGGTAATTTTTCTGTTGAAGTTAATAATGACAATAATTCTGGGTATAGCATTAATGGTTACACCGATTTTCAGGTTGAAGAATATAAAAGACCAAAATTTGAAGTCACCTTTGATCCGATAAAAGATGAATACAAATATGGCCAAACGATTGAACTGAAAGGCAAAGCGACAATGTTTTCCGGCGTTCCGCTAAGCAACTCGACCGTTAATTATGAAATCAAAAAACAAAATATCCGTTGGCGGTATTTCTGGTGGTATCCTCGTGGGAATGATAATGAAAACTCGATTATTGGCGAAGTAAAAACCAATGAAAAAGGAGAATTCACAATTAAAATTGAACTCAAAAAAGATGAAACATTGGACGGCATCCAGATTGATAATTACGCCATCAATGCTTCTGTAACTGACATTAACGGCGAAACACAATCTGCAGATACCAACTTAAAAGTAGCGTCTGTTTCGCATTATATTTCAGTAGATAATGTGGGTAATACTTTTAGCGATGAAGAGGTTAAACTGAATGTAGAAACCAAGAATTATAATGACCAAATTCTTAAAAAACCATATCATCTAAAACTGGAAAAACTGGAAGAACCAAAACAGATTTTCAGGGATAATTTTGCGACAGCCATTCAGGATCTTCCGCAATTATCCAAGGCAGAATTCGCTCAAAAATTCCCTCACGACAGGTTTGATAAAAATGATGATATAAAAAATTGGAAGGTTGAAAAAATTATTACTGAAGGACTTCGAGAGTCTCAGTCCTACAATCCTAAGAAGTCCACAACCGACAACCAACAACTTACAACCAATTTGAATTTGGGAAAACTAGAAGCCGGAACTTACAAACTCCTCCTTTATAACATCGAAGGAAAAGACACGATCAAAACCGAGCAGACTTTCCAAGTTTGGGATAAAAAATCGCTCAGTCACAGCCAAAAACCTTTCCTTGAAGTTATTGAAACATCTAAAGATTATAAGCGGGGAGAAAAAGCAAAAATATTGGTTTATTCAGCCATTCCAGATGCTTTGGTCAATGTTTTTGTTCAAAACGGAAAAGGTGAAACCGTAACCGAAACCAGATCTTTCAAAAACGGAATTTTGGAATATGAAACGGTAATTCCGAAAGATGAAAGTATCTCTAAAATGAATTTGCAGTTCCAATTGGTTGCTTATAACGATGTTCAAACCAAATCAATTGACTTAAAAATACCCAACAGCAAAGATGATTTAAAGATTGAGACGGTGACTTTCCGGGACAAATTACAACCAGGACAAAAAGAAAAATGGACGGTAAAAGTCTCTGGTGCTGATAAGGAAAAAATTAATGCAGAAGTGTTAGCGAATATGTATGACAAATCGCTGGATCAGTTTGCTGTTAATTCTTGGAATTGGCAATCTTTTTCCACGCCATTTCTACAAACCGATTATGATTTAAGGAACAATCTAGAGCAACAGTATTATAACAAACGATTTGAGTATTTAAAAAGTTATGGCGTTTACCCACCACAATTTAACTGGTTTGACAGAAGACTTTACAAAAATGCTATAAGCGGTCGGGTTGCAGGCCTCCAAGTTTTGGCAGAAGCTGCACCAAGTGCAGATATGAAAATTCGTGGTAATGCTCCCGCTCAGCCAGACACTGCAAAAACAAAGGATATTGAAGAGGTGGTAACGCTTGGTTACAAGAAAAAAGAAGACAATTTAGACAAAATCCCAGTGCGCCAAAACCTCAACGAGACGGCATTTTTCTATCCCAATCTTTTGACAGACAAAGACGGAAATGTGTCATTCGAATTCACTTCGCCAGAAGCTTTAACACAATGGAAACTGATGTTTTTGGCTCATACAAAAGATGCTAGAAGTGCAATTCTTGAAAAATCGGTGGTGACACAAAAGGATTTTTCTATAACTCCGAACTATCCAAGATTTTTAAGAGAAGGTGATGAACTGAATCTTCAAACCAAAATATCGAGCTTAGTGAATCAAAAACTTAACGGTTTTGCACAATTGCAGATTATGGATGCTTTTACGAATGAAGATCTCTCAGAAAAATTTGGAATTAACCAACTGACTGCGGCTCCTGGCTATAACAAAGAACAGAGTTTTTCATTATCAGAAAACGGAAACACAACTGCGACTTGGAAGCTGAAAGTTCCGAATGATGTTTCTTCTATCATTATTAGAATTGTGGCCAAAGCCGGAAACTTCTCCGATGGTGAGCAAAAAGCAATCGCAGTTCTTCCTAACAGGATGCTGGTGACCGATGCGCTTCCGATTTTTGTGAAAGAAGGTCAAACGAAAACCTTCACTTTGGAGAACCTGAAAAACTCCAATTCTAAAACTTTGGGCAATGTCTCCAACACTTTGGAGTTGACGACCAATCCTATTTGGGAAATCATGTTCGCGCTTCCAAGCTTGAAAGATGACACCAACCATTCTGCGGATGTTGTTTTCAACAAATGGTTTGCAGATGTTTTGGCTTCGGAAATTTTCAAAGCCAATCCAAAACTGAAAACGGTTTTTGATGAATATCAATCCAAAGGTCTTTTGACTTCGAATCTTGAGAAAAATCAGGAACTGAAACAATTACTGCTGGATGAAACGCCTTGGGTTTTGGAAAGCAAAAATGAAACGGAACAGATGCAAAAACTCGCCAGATTGTTTGATGCCAATACGATGCGAAATTCTATTAATGATGATTGGTCAGAATTGGTAAAACTGCAAAATCCAGATGGCGGATTCAGCTGGTACGCGGGTTATCCGAGTTCTTATTACACTTCGCTTTACATTCTTAAAAATCTGGGCAGAATCAATGGATGGCTAAAAAGTAATCTAGGGGATTATCAAAGTTCTGAGCAAAAAGAAATGGTGAAAAAGCTTGTTGCTTATGTAGACAATGAGATGAATAGAGCGTGGAATCCAATCAATGCAAAAAATAATAAACCTGCCAATTTTTGGACAAATTCCGTTTTGGATTTTCTGGATACACGACATTATTGGGAAAAGGATTATCCATTAAAAGGATCTGTATTGACGATTAAAAATAAGGTCAAAGAAACAGCTAAAACGGCGAAAATTGAAGATTTTACCTTTTTTGGACTCCACAGAGCGGCATTATTATTTGACAATTATGGACTGAAGTATGTTTCGAAAAAGTTAATGAACTATCTTAAAGAAACGTCTACACAATCTGAAACGCAGGGTGTTTATTGGAAACAAAATCTGAACGATTGGGGATGGTATTCTTCCAAAACTGTGAATCAGGCCGGAGCGTTGGAAGCCTTTCAAAAACTGACGCCAACGGATGAAAACTTCATCGAAGAGATGAAAATCTGGTTGATTACTCAGAAAGAAGTTAACGCATGGGGAAGTTCCCGTGGAACGGCGGAAGTGATTTTCACAATTTTGAATTCAGGGAAATCCTGGACATCAAATGAAAGTGACAAAGCTGAAATCACTTGGGGCGGAAAACAACTGAATGCTCAAACGCAGGCGACAGGTTACGTGAAACAAACCATAACTTCTGACAACGTAGATAAAAATCTCGCGACAGTTTCTGTGAAAAAAGATAGTCCGGGAATTGTACAGGGTGGATTATTTTGGCAATATTATGAGGATTTGGACAAAATAAAATCTTCGGAAAGTTATATTTCCATTACCAAAGAATTGTACAAAAAAATGAAAACCGAAAATGGTGAACAATTGATGAAAATCAATGAAAATTCGCCTATCAAAGTCGGCGATAAAATTACCGTAAGAATGATTCTGAATACGGACAGAAATATGGAATTCATTCACCTGAAAGATATGCGTGCGGCCGGTTTTGAGCCTTTGGATGTCACTTCGGGTTATCAGTGGAAAAACAATTTGGGTTATTACCAATCCACCAAAGATGCATCCACCAATTTTTACATAGAACGTATGCCAAAAGGGAAATATGTTTTCGAATACGATTATGTAGCCAATGCCAGCGGTACATTTTCTAATGGAATAACTACTTTGCAAAATTATTACGCACCACAGATGAATGCGCACACACAGGGAACAAAAATTAACATTTCAAATTAAAATTTGATTAACTCAAAATATAGAAAATGAAGTAAAAAAGGCTGTCTTTTCTGACAGCCTTTTATATTTTATTCTTTTACCAAGTTTATTATTTCATGTTCATCTCAAACTCTATTAAAATTATAATAGCAATAATCTAAACTTGAAATTAATCATATTCTAATAACAACCGTTTTGTTTAAATTCCAAGCTTCTGATATTTTCTCCAATGGAAAAGTTTCAATGTCCACCACAAGCTTCCCAGAAGCGGCATATTGAAAAATTTCAGGAAGCTTATTTTTCATATATTCGCCTAATTCCTTTGGCGAAAAACTTCCCATCCCCGAGCCAAGAAGGACAATATCTCTGCTTCTGAATGTTGTTGAAGCAAAGGCAGATATGGTAGCTCCAGCCATTTGACCAACTGTAATGATTTTGGTTGTTTTTTGTGAAGGTACCGCAGCCAAGGCCTTTAACAATAGCTCTGTCGGATTTCCCCACAAATAATCGATGACTACATCAAAGGGCGTTTTTTGATATGCCGCTGTAAAATCGCTGATGATTTCATCGTCGCTTTGCGTTAATGAAATAGTGACATCCGCTCCCAACTTTTTAAGCTTTTCGAGGGCACCAGGATTACGTCCGGTTACAATGATAGTTCCTGCCTTGTGATATTTTGCCATCTGTACCGCCACCATACCTGTTGCGCCTGTTGCACCATTTATCAAGACGGTATCACCCTCTTTCATTTTCCCGCGTATTGTAAGTGCGATATCAGATCCAGCCAAAAGGTGAGGTAGTTCTGCAGCAATTTCGTCGCCAAGGCCATCAGGCACATTCACCCAGGTATCTTTTTTGACAATAGCTTTTTCAGCCATCATCCCTGTAACTCCCATTGCATAGATCCTCTGCCCATTATCCAATACTGCTACTCCATCCATTCCAACAGCAGTTGGCAATGAAGGGTATGTGGTGTAATGTTCACCAGACGCTCTTAACAAGTCCAATTGTTTAATTGATGATGTTTTTACCTTTACCAATACCTGATCAGAGTTTTCTACGACAGGTTCTGGGACATCCATAAATACGGGTGTTGTCCCGATTTCTTTTAAAATAGCTGCTTTCATTGTTTAATAAATTTAAACGACAAAGCTACTTTGACTCGACTCTTGAAAATTGTATAAATCTCTCGTTTAAATTCTTTTTGAGTTCTTTTGGCGAAACACTTGATAATCTTTTCACCTCTCTAATGAAATGTGATTGATCGGCATAATTTTCCAATGGGAATAATATTCCATCTTTTATCCCATCAAATGAAGCTCTGAATCGGATGATGTTACAGTATTCTTTTAAAGATAGCCCAAATTGCCGGTTAAAATAACGGTTGATCTGTTGGGTGCTCCAAAAAACCCTGTTAGAAAGTTCTTTAACACTCATGGCGCCTTTTGTTTCAAAAATCAATTGGAACAAATTCTTTTTTCTATTGTCTACATGTGCAGGAAGCAATGCATGAATTTTTTGAATTGCTTTATGGCCGAACAGATCAAAATCGCTTAAATCATTTTCAGAAAAGTCCCAAAAATCTTCAGGCAAAATTTCTGTGCTGTTCAGTATATGAGCTATTGGATGTTTTAAGATGTATTCTACCGCAAGTGGTTTAAAACTGATGGCATAAATTACCGAATTTGGATAAGAAGGATTAAAGTTGGGTTTGGTTTCCAGACCAACTAATGTTATTTCAAAAGACTTAGTTTCCGATTTAGAAAAAAACAAGTGAATCTTGCCTTCAGGTACAATAATCTTTTCTGAAACATGTTCAGAATGATGCTTCAGGAACCATATTTGGTCAACAAAATCTAAAATCGAGTCATCTGGTTTTAGAGTTTCATATTTTAAGAAGCTTTCCATTCTTTTATTTATATTATCTTAAAAGTATTCTACCTACCCAACATAAATCAAGATTTACAATGATTACAAAAGTAAAAATTAATAATTAAACGTATTGAACAACATTTAGAAATACTGACGCAAGGGCACAAAATTTTTAATCAAAAAATGCAAGCACAGAAGCAATGCTTAAAAAAAATATCTACGCAAAAAAAACGCTTCCAATCATTGAAAGCGTTTTTAAAATATTTTCTAAGAATTAAGATCTATACATTAAATCTGAAGTGCATAATATCACCGTCTTTTACGATATATTCTTTACCTTCTACCCTCATTTTCCCGGCTTCTTTCACCTTAGCTTCGGAGCCGTATGTGATAAAGTCATCATAAGCAATGACTTCTGCGCGGATAAATCCTTTCTCAAAATCAGTGTGGATCACGCCTGCAGCCTGTGGCCCTGTCCAACCCTGACCAATTGTCCAAGCTCTAACTTCCTTAACACCCGCCGTAAAATAAGTCTGTAATTTCAACAGATCATAAGCTTTTCTGATTAAGCGGTTGACGCCCGGCTCTTCCAAACCAAGCTCTTCCAGGAACATCTGCCTTTCTTCAAACGTTTCAAGCTCATTGATGTCAGCCTCTATTTGCGCCGCCAAGACCACCACTTCAGCACTTTCTTTCTGAGCCATTTCCTCGATTTTGCCAATCCATTCGTTTCCGTTTTTGATTGAGTTTTCGTCCACATTACAAACGTAAAGCACTGGCTTCTTTGTCAATAGCTGAACATCATCAATAATGGCTTTTGTAAAATCATCCGTAGGAAATTCGCGTGCGTTTTTACCATCTTCAACAAATTTTTGCAGGTTTTGCAAAGTTTCGTACGCCAAAATATCCTCCTTCTTACCGGACTTGATGAATTTTTTAGCCTTATCAACAGCTTTACCGATTGTTTCCAAATCTTTCAGCTGCAGTTCTATATCAATAATTTCTTTGTCCCTAAGCGGATCTACAGAACCTTCTACGTGAACAATATTACCATTATCGAAACATCTCAAAACGTGGATAATAGCTTCGCACTCGCGAATATTAGCCAAAAACTGATTACCAAGACCCTCTCCTTTGCTGGCACCTTTTACAAGTCCTGCAATATCTACAATCTCTACCACGGCAGGCAAAACTCGCTCCGGATTAACCAGTTTTTCCAACTCAAAAAGCCTTGGATCTGGAACAGAAACCGTTCCTAAATTAGGTTCTATGGTACAAAACGGATAGTTTGCAGACTGGGCTTTGGCGTTGCTTAGGCAGTTAAACAAGGTTGATTTCCCAACATTTGGCAGTCCTACGATTCCACATTTCATAATAAAAAGTTCAATGTTTTAAGATTACTGTTCAATGCTAAAAACCTGAGATCATTAACATTGAAGATTGAATTTCAGGTGCGCAAAGATACAGATTTTGTTTTGTAAATTTTGATTTTTATTAATGATGAAATACTGCGCATCAGGATAACTTTCTTAAATTGTAATTATCTTTGCAAATCCACCTTACAAAAGTAAACTGTAAAAGCATGGCCAGAAAAAAGCGCGAATTCCAATCTTCTGAATTACTGAATTCTTTTGCAAAGATCTATGGCTTTGAAGATAAACTGAAAGCATTTGAAATCAAAGATTTTTTACAGGATTATCTTTCTGACGCGCTTTTTAAAGAAATTATCAGCGTGAATCTGAAAGAGAAAATACTAGTCCTTCGCATCCAGTCGCCATTGCTAAAAAATGATTTCAGGATGAGAAAATCATTTTTCCTGAAAAAATTTCAGGAAGTATTAAAGGATGAATCTTTGATTAATGATCTCCTGATTTTGTAGTAATTTCCTCGATCATTTTTTTACTTCTGGCATCCAACATAGACCTCAATGGAAAGAAAAACCGCAGCGGATTGCTGATAAAATACCGGAAAATTTCCTTAAAAATATCCCGAACCTCAGCCAACTCAATTCTCCTGGAGCGGAATGCCAACAGCATAGACAGCCCAAAACTGACGGCAAAGTTGAAAAATCCAATAATAAAGACCGTAACCAGTGAGATCCAAAATGTATACGGTGTGACGACAAAATCTTTACCGTAAAGGCCTAATGCAAAATTACCCGCTGCAAAAGTGATGTGACGAATATCCAAATCCAACCCTAGGAAAAGACCGATAGGCGCTGTAGCTCCTAAAAACACACCAAACCAAAAATTAGAAACTATTCCGGCCCAGTTTCTTGAATAATAGACCGATAACTGCTTGGCAATACGCTGCCCAAAGAAATAATTAATAAATGGGTTTTTAGCAATCCGCCTTGGGATCTGATAAAAAACAGCATTATTACTGATATTGCCGGAGATGACACCCGAAATAAAAAGAAAAACACCGGCTATAGAGGCATGCAATATAGCTTTGGACTGAAAAGGATCCAAATCATGCAGGAGTTTCCCCGATTTTTCAAATGCAAAATTCTGTTTAAATAAAATCTCCAGTCCATATATAATAATTAATGAGACCGGAAAAGAGAGTAAGACATTACCCACAAAAGCTATAAATTGAGACCTAAAGAGCTGTGATACAACATGAGCAAAATCCCTGTAAGTACTTTTGCTATTGCCTTCAGCCAAAACCTTGGCCATGGTAGCTGCTGTCATTGCGGGTTGCTTGGTTGCTAGCGTAAAATGCATCAAATAAATCATCACAAAACCCATGGCATAATTGATTGAATACAAAAATGCATGCGCAAAATCACTAGACGGCACATAGCTGTAAAGCATTTTCAGGATACATAATGCACCTACAATCACACCTCCGCCAGAAGCCTTCCAGAACATTTTCATATAATCCTTGAGATTGGATGTGATGTAATGTGTCCCAGTATCTGCCGTGTGATTGGTAATAAGGTGCGACATCAACCTTGTACTGTCAGAAATAAGATCGCGTAGATTGTTCTTGTGGGATTTATACTTTAATATATTGAAAAACAACTGTTTGGATTTAACCAAATAATCACTTTGATCGTCAATCACCAAAAGCTGGACAATAGCAGACATTCTTCTTAGCTGCTGGCCAATTTTAAGTAGAGCCTGATTGGTCTTGCTGGAAATCCCGTATTTTGAAGAGTTTTTAAACGCCAGACTAACGAAATCCAGGCATTGCTCCAGATAAATTTTGGTTTGCTTATAAATCTCATCCGTTGAAGAAAAATGATAGCTTGGGTTTTTCTTAAATTCAGCATTAAGGATATCAAGCTCATTTTGTAGAGCCAAGAACGGGTTGTCAAAGTTGCGGTACTCCGGCACCATTTTCATCACATCCACATCCAGTGCGTTGCCTATTACACGCCAAGCCAAAATATTAAGTGAAAATAGAAGCTCTTTTTTAACTTTGACATGATTGATAAAATCATTAATCTTTAAAAGTCTAAAAAGCTCATCCACCTTATCCTCTGGTGAATTCTGAAAAAACTCAAGATCCTTTTTGGGCGTTACCAAAACATTATCTACGAGATACCATATCGTTTTTTCATTCTCAATAGGTGGCAGAATTTTATTAAGCAATCTCTTCCTAAATTCGGGGAAAAACGCATTTTCTGAAAGGATATCAGCTTCGGTAAGGGACAGATTAAAACTTCTGTCTTTAAAAACATTATGAATATAATAGACTAGGTTCTCCCGTATTGTATCATTATCTTTTAGATAGGCTGTAAAAACACCCAAATCTTCTTTCTTAAGACTCGAGATTATCTCGGATAATGGCTGCAGGGATAATGTTTCATTTTTTTCACCAAAATAATGTTTTAGTATTGTGCTGAAACTCTCTTTTTTTATAAATCCTAATGCCATAATAGATACAAAAGTAGTTATTTCAAAATAATATTGTTCATTTGGCGCATTATCCAGCTATGTTTTTTGTTGAGGTAAGGCGACGGATTTTTGGGATCATACTTTTTGGGATTTGGCAAAACTGCGGCAATCCATGCAGCTTGACTTTTTGTAAGATCCTTGGCCGGTATTCCAAAATAATATTGTGATGCCGCTTCTACCCCGAAAACGCCTTGCCCCATCTCGATGGAATTAAGATATCTCTCCAGAATAATATCCTTGCCCCATACTTTTTCTATAATAAAAGTGTAGACCACTTCCAGACCCTTTCTAAACCAACTGCGGCCTTGCCAAAGAAAGATATTTTTAGCAGTTTGTTGTGAGATTGTACTACCTCCTCGTACTACTTTCCCCTTTTTGTCATTTTTTTTAATTGCTTTTTCTATTGCCTTATAATCAAAACCATTGTGGCTAAAAAATGTTTGATCTTCTGATGCTATAACCGCTTTTTTGATATTGCTGCCCATATCATCATAGGAAATGTAATCCCGCTGTAACTTGCCATATTTGATTAGGCCGCCCAACTGCGTAATTGTAATTGGGGGATTAAAAAACAAACCCAGCACCACAAAAAGAATGTTGGCTAAAATGAGAATCAGCAAAAATCTTTTGATAATTTTCCACATATGGATTGTAATAAGTAGCGAAAATAAAACAAAAAAAAGTTTTTCTGAAAATATTTCTAAACAATATCATCAGAAAAACTAGATATACTTGCTGGTAGAGTGACTTACCAACATCTGTAAAAGCTTATTATAAATTATCCAAAGTCTCTTTAAGATCCTTGTAGCCGCCACCATTGTAAACATCAGTCAATCCTTCGGATTTGAAATAATCCGTGGCTTTGCCAGAACGGTTGCCAGAACGGCAGAAAAAAACAATTGGTCCTGCCAAGTTCAGTACTTCTTGTTTACGATCTTCCAACTCGCCCAGTGGTATATTTTGCGCCTCTTCTATATTGCCATCCATCTCCAGTTCCATAGGTTCGCGAACATCTATCAGGTGGTACTTGCCGGCTTTTAATACATCTTCTAATGACATAATTTTTATTTTTTAATTAATTTATATAACAAACTTACAATTAATAATTAAAAAACAACCGTTAGCCAGACAAAAGATGCGTATTAACAACATATTTTTTTGACTCCGTTTTTTTATTTTGAATATCTTTAAAGACCAAAAAACTTGAATAATCCAATGACATTTCAGCAACAGATACAGCAAGGAATCCCCTCAGAATTACCTGCAAGCAAATCTTATGACAAAAGCATCAATCACGCTCCAAAGAGAAAAAATATATTAACAGATAAAGAAAAAAAACTGGCTCTTAAAAATGCGTTGCGATACTTTGATCCAAAATTCCATGCAGAATTGTTACCGGAATTTCGTGAAGAACTGGAAACTTACGGGAGAATCTACATGTACCGTTTCCGTCCGGATTACGAGATGAAAGCCCGTGCTATCTCTGATTATCCGGGAAAATCTGAACAGGCAAAAGCCATTATGCTGATGATACAGAATAATCTGGATTACGCGGTGGCACAGCATCCGCACGAGCTGATTACTTACGGTGGCAATGGTGCGGTTTTCCAAAACTGGGCGCAGTACCTGCTAACGATGAAATACCTCTCCGAAATGACGGACGAGCAAACCCTCACCATGTACTCCGGCCATCCGATGGGATTGTTCCCATCTCACAAAGACGCGCCACGAGTGGTGGTAACTAACGGCATGGTAATCCCTAACTATTCTAAACCAGATGACTGGGAAAAATTCAATGCGTTGGGCGTTTCTCAGTATGGGCAGATGACGGCAGGCAGTTATATGTACATCGGTCCACAAGGTATTGTTCACGGTACAACCATTACGGTTCTCAATGCTTTTCGAAAAATTAATAAAGACCCGAAAGGCGGTTTGTTTGTAACTTCTGGCTTAGGTGGCATGTCGGGCGCACAGCCCAAAGCGGGGAATATTGCAGGCTGTATTACCGTAATTGCAGAAGTCAATCCCAAAATTACCAAAATTCGCCATGACCAAAAATGGGTCAACGAAATCTACGAAAACCTTGATGAATTGGTAGAAAGAGTAAAAATGGCCCAACAAAATAAGGAAACTGTTTCTTTAGCCTACCTTGGGAATGTGGTAGAAGTATGGGAAAAGTTAGATAAAGAAGGATTAAAGATTGACATCGGATCAGACCAAACTTCGCTTCATAATCCATGGTCTGGAGGCTATTATCCAGTGGGATTTTCATTTGAAGAGTCCAACAAAATGATGTCTGAAAACCCTGAATTATTCAAAGAAAAAGTTCAGGAAAGTTTGAGAAGACATGCAGATGCTATTAACAAGCATACCGCTAAAGGAACTTATTTCTTCGACTACGGAAATGCTTTTTTATTGGAAGCTTCTAGAGCTGGCGCGGATGTCATGAACCAAAATCCAACCTTAGATAGAGAGTTTAAATATCCTTCCTATGTACAGGATATAATGGGACCAATGTGTTTTGATTATGGTTTTGGGCCGTTCCGTTGGGTTTGTGCATCGAATGATCCAGACGATCTAAAGAAAACGGATAATATCGCATGTGCCGTTTTAGAAGAAATGATACAGACCGCTCCGGAGGAGATTCAGCAACAAATGAAAGATAATATCCAATGGATTAAAGGTGCGCAGGAAAACAATTTGGTGGTAGGATCGCAGGCGAGAATTTTATACGCCGATGCGGAAGGAAGAATGAAAATCGCAGAAGCCTTCAACAAAGCCATTGCCAACGGAGAAATAGGAGCGGTGGTTTTGGGTAGAGACCATCACGATGTTTCGGGGACGGATTCGCCGTATAGAGAGACTTCCAATATCTATGACGGCTCCCGTTTTACGGCAGATATGGCCATCCAGAATGTGATTGGCGACAGTTTCCGTGGTGCAACATGGGTGAGCATCCACAACGGTGGCGGCGTTGGCTGGGGTGAAGTGATTAATGGCGGTTTCGGAATGCTTTTGGACGGAAGTTATGAAGCCGACAGAAGATTAAAATCAATGCTTTTCTGGGATGTGAATAACGGAATATCTCGCAGAAGCTGGGCAAGGAACGACGGTGCCATCTTCGCTATAAAACGTGCTATGGAAGCCGAACCAAACTTGAAAGTGACACTACCAAATGTGGTGGATGAGGGTTTGTTTTAGAAATATTTTTGATATAAAAAAACCTGCTGTAAGGCAGGTTTTATTTTAATATATGCGCTTCTTGAAAAGGTTAGAAATTATTGCTCATTTTTTTCGAATGAGATAATTCTGGAAATATCAAACAAATAGAATCTTTTGTAAAATAAAAAAGCTCCTCGCAAATGACCAATATAGGTAGAAGTCAATTTTTTTTAGTCAAACTTTTTAAAAATTTCAATTTCTCCTATGTTCCAGTCTTTGCTTATTGCTTGTTAAATTTGAGTAATAGAAGGTTGTCTTTATAAAGTTCCAGCGTGGCATCGGTCACAACATATTTGTTAGCTTGCCTTAGGACGCTTAGAAAATTATTTTCTACACTCATATTAGGGCACATTTTTCTGGTAGATCCTATATTCTTAGCGGAAAAATTACCCGCCGAAGTATCAATAGTTGCATCGGAGAAATAATTATTGCAACCTGCATTTCCCGAGATTCGGTTTTGCTCAATCACCAGAGTTGGTTTGTTGGTAACATCATCTGCCAAAACCCACTGTGTACCTGTTATAGGCGCTTGGTTTTTTCCTACTTTCGATGCATTTCCCAGTCTTGAGGTACACGATACAATTGCTACTGACAGCATTGCGGTATATAAAAACTTTTTCATTGTTGTAAAAATTGATACCCAAATATAGGATTTTCTTTTAACATGAATGGTTTTGAGCATTCCAAAACTTAATTATACAGCCTCCCAAAATCATCAATCAAATTAATAATGAATAAGTTATGATTTTTAAAATTAATTAGACTAATTTTGCACCCCGAAATAGAGATATAACATTATGAAAAGAATTGGCGAACACAGGAAACTATTGGGCGTAGATAAAACAGCAACGCTTAAAGACCTGAAAACCGTTTACAGAAACGCGATGAAGGATACGCATCCGGACAAATTTGTGAATGATAAAGCCGGTAAACTGGAAGCCGAAGAGAAAAGTAAATCTGTAATAGAAGCCTACCATTTTCTGGTCAGTATTCATGAAGAGACGCAGGAAAAGTATAAAACCGAATATACGGAAACCATTACACAATCCAACATTCAGGATTTTTATCTTGAAAAATCGATCCTTACGGTTCAGCATTTAAACGGTAAAACGTACGAATATATTGGTGTACCAAGGAATACGTACATCAAAATGGTGAATTCTGACTCACCAAGCCGTTTTGCAAGACGCCACATTTATGGCAACTTTATATACAGAAAGTCTGGCGAAGTAGCAGCTGAATAAGATTTCTTATCAACTTAAAACAAAAAAAAGTGCATCAATTAAAACTGATGCACTTTTTTTATAAAGATATACCTCAACAAACCGAATTAATCTGTGTGTTTTGGTGTAAAGCCGTCCTCACTTAATTCTTTGTGAACGTAGTCCGCCTTCATCTCTGCTTCATAATCGACCTTTTCATCTTTGCCCATTCTTCTTAGAATTGAATCAAATAATGAATAAACCACCGGTACAATAATCAAAGTCAAGAATAATGACGAGGTCAAACCACCAATAACTACCCAAGCCAAACCTTTGTTCATCTCTGCTCCCGCACCGCTTGCCAATGCAATTGGTAACATCCCAAAAATCATCGCAATGGTGGTCATTAAGATAGGGCGAAGACGAGCGTGGTTAGCCTGAACCAGAGCATCGTGTGTGGTCGCACCTGCCGCTTTCCTCATGTTTGTGAAATCGACAATCAAGATGGCATTTTTTGCTACCAGACCAATCAACATAATCATCCCCAGCATTGTGAAGATATTGAGGGAGTTGCCTGTTAATGCCAGGATGACCATTACACCAATTAATGCCAGCGGAATGGAAAACAATACCACAAACGGATAGACAAAACTGTCATATAACGATACCATTACTAGATAAACAAGGATAATAGCTGCCAGCAAGGCAATACCCAATGTTCCGAATCCTTCCGTCTGGTTCTCCATATCGCCACTCCAAACATATTCTACCCCTGCTGGTTTCGTTTTCTCGTTGTTCATAAACATTGCGGCCCATTCGTTGGCAACATCACCAACAGGACGACCTACAACTTTCGATTTCACTTTTACCGAAGGTGCTTTGTCCCTACGTTCCAACAAACTCGGTCCTGAACCCATTTTCACATCCGCAAATTGGCTTAGACGCACCTGTTCGCCTTTCGTATTGGTGAACATCAAATTTTTAACATCATCAATGGATTGTCTATTATAATCACCAAACCGGATATTGATATCGTATTCATATTCTCCAGCACGGAATTTCCCGTCTGTATTCCCATTGAATGCGGTCTGCATGGTTTGTCCAACACTTGAAAGATTAAGCCCGAGAGTCGCCATCTTATCACGATCTATCTTTACTTGTACTTCGGGATTTCCTTCGTCTGTAGAAAGTTCAGCATCTACAGAACCCGGAACTTTTTTCAGTAAAGCAAGGATTCTATTCGCTTCTTTGTTTGCAGTGGCGTTATCTGGGCCTGTTACTACCAATTCGATTGGAGCATTATTGGCTCCCATTAGACCGATTGGTGCAGTTTTAAATTCAACGCCCGTGAATTTTTCTGCCAAAGCTCTTTTTATTTTTGCTGACTTGATGTCTGTACTTTCAGAACGCTCGGATTTATCTGTCAGGTTAACCTGAATCTCCGATTTGTAAAGCGTTGCCTGAGCACCACCAAATCCTGTGGACTGCTGACCAACAGTAGTAATCAAATCTACTACATCTTTGTCATTTCTGAGAAATCTTTCAACTTCCAGAGTGACTTGGTTGGTTTTTTCTATTGACGCATCTTTTGGCAATTCCATCTGAACAAGGAACTGTCCACGGTCCATTTTTGGGAAGAATTCTCCTCCGATAAATCCGAAAGCTACCAGCATAAATGATGCAATCAATATCAAAAATGTAACAACTACGGTCATTATTCTTCTCAATGTTGTTTTGAGGCACCATTCCAGGATTCCTGTAATCCAATGCGTAAATTTGTCCAACTGTTTCTCGAACCAAAGGATAAATTTCTCAAAAGGATTTTTACCCGTCAAATGAACCAATTTTCCAAACCTTGAAGATAACCAAGGAATAATAGTAAACGATGCCAACAATGAAAAAATAGTCGCAATAACCACCGTAACACAGAACTGCGCCAGGATATTCGCCACCAATCCTGTACTCATCGCAATTGGAAGGAAAACTACCACAATTACCAATGTAATCGCAGAAACGGTAAATCCAATCTCCGAAGCACCATCATAGGCCGCACGGATTCTGCTTTTACCCATTTCCATATGGCGGTAAACGTTTTCTAGAACCACAATCGCATCATCTACTAGAATACCAACCACCAATGAAAGCCCAAGTAGGCTCATAAGGTTCAAAGTATATCCCATCAGCTTCATCCCGATAAAGGTGGCAATCAAAGATATAGGAATAGAAACCATTACAATAAAAGCATTTCGGATGTTGTGAAGAAACAATAACATGACCACAGCCACCAAAATAATAGCCAGAAACAAGTCAAAAATAACATGATTGGCCGCTTCTAACGTAAAGTCTGTGCTATTATCTACAATTTGAATTTTGACACCCTGGGATTTGTAATTCTTCATGACTTCATCCACTGTTTTCGTGATGCTTTCAGAAACCGCAACAGCATTGGCATCAGACTGTTTTTTGATTTGCATCAATATCGTAGAAGACTGATTGTATCTCGCCACTTTTTCTGCATCTTTCTGAGCGTCAAAAACCGTAGCAATATCAGACAATCTTACCTGAGCCCCGTTTTTGGAAGAAACAACCAGATTGTTCATTTCCTCCACAGATTTATATTTACCTTCCAAACGGATGGTAGATTTTGAGGTTCTGGTTTTAAGGGCACCCGTTGGAAAATCGAGGTTGGAGGAAAGGATAGTCTGCTGAACATCGGAAACGGAAAGCCCGTAGCCTTGCAGTTTCTTCTCATCCAGATTCACCTGAATCTCTCTTTTTTGACCACCAACCAGATTAACTTGCGCAACACCGTTTACACGAGAAAATATTGGTTGAATCTTCTTGTCCAGTAGGTCGTAGAGCTGTTTATTATTCAGTTTATCGCTGGACATACTCATTGTGATAATTGGTAAATCATCCAATGAAAATTTGTTAAGTGAAGGTGTTTTCACATCCTTGGGCAAGTCTGCAATGATGGCATTCACTTTACGCTGAGCATCATTCAAGGCATAGTTGACATCTGCACCTGGATTAAGCTGAACCATAATGACAGAAAGACTTTCGAACGAAGAAGCCTCCACTTTTTTCACATTCTCCAAAGAACCAACAGCATCTTCAATTTTTCTGGTCACTGATGTTTCCACCTCGCTTGGCGAAGCTCCGGGATAAATTGTAGAAATAGTCACCATATTAGTCTCGAATTTCGGAATCAATTCGTAGCCCATCATAGAGTAACTCAAAATACCTCCCAATGTTAATATTGTAAATAATACAATAATAAGGGATGGCCTTTTAATAGATATTTCTGCTAACTTCATATTCTGCTACTTTACAATATTGATTTTCGAACCATTGTCTAGATTGATTTGTCCGCTGGTAATGACTTGCTCACCATTATTAAGTCCACTCAGAATCTGCACTTTGTTGCCATAAACTTTACCGGTCTGCACTGTTATCAGCTTAGCAGCACCATTTTGTACGATAAAAAGTTGACCAGAACTTACCCCGTTTACAAAAGCCTCTGCAGGCACCGTCATCATATTTTGAGTCGCCGCACCATTGTTGGTTTTGAAGACCGCTGTTGCATACATACCGGCCTTTAGATTACCTCTGTTTTGCACTTCGATTTCTACAGGGAAATTAAGTGATGCATCACTTTTAGGTGCAATGAATGTGATTCTACCGGCAAAAGAATCTTCGGGAAGAACACTCACATTGATTTTCACTTCCTGACCAATCTGGATTTTACCAATCTGGCTCTCATCTACCAACACTGAAAGCTTGAGAGAATTGATATTCACGATCTCAAACAATGCTGTTCCCGGTGCTACCACAGCGCCTGGCTCTATCATTTTCTTATTAATTGTTCCGCTGATACCTGCACGGATGCTTGTGTCCCCCACTCTTACACCCTGCGCTCTTACAGCCGCCTGAGCATTTTTAAGTTGTAGCCTAGAGTTATCCAGCTGTTGTTTTGTAACACCTCCCGTCTTAAAGGCATTTTCATAACGTTGGTTATCCAAGATGGCGTTTTGTAGATTATTCTGCGCCTGGGTAACATCTACTTCTATCGCATCTTTTTTAATAGTAGCCAACACCTGTCCTGCAGCAACCCGCGATCCCTCCTGTACATAAACATGGGTAATCCTACCCGATATTTCAGAAGACTGGTTACTCTCTTGCTTTGGAATAAATGTTCCGTTGGCCGAGTAATCGGTATCTATATTTTGTCGGCCGGCAGTAATAACGTTGACGTTAATTTTGTCCACCTGTTTGGCAACTTCTTTTACTTCGGTTTCCTGCTTTTTTTTGTTATCGGCAATTTTATAAGCTGCCAAACCAACCAGCACTGCCGCCACGATGATATATATAATAGTTTTTTTCATTTGTAATTAAATTTTCTAATAATTGAATGGTCTTTTTAAATATTGCGTTTCGGAGAGTTTATTTGATATAATTTTTAAGTTCGCCTTTAGATTTATAATACTGTATTTCTGCGATTTTATAATCCAGTACAGATGTTGTATAATTATTTTTAGCCTGTACCAGTGCATTTTCCGCATCCAACAGATCTGTCAATGTTGCCAAACCGTACTGGTAGTTACTTCTGGTATTGGACAGTACATCTTCTGCCAACTGCATGTTAGCTTTTTGATTATCCAATGTAGAGAGGCTATTTTCTATTTGCGATTTTGCATTCTGATAAGCCAAGTCAAGGCCCAACTTTGTATCCTTTATATCCACATTTAGCTTATCAATTTCAATCTGTGCCTGCTGAACTTTGGCTTTGGTAGAAAAACCATTGAAGATAGGAATATTAACTCCTAAACCAATAGATGAATAATCTGACCAGTAAACACCATTGGAACTGCCATTGGTTAGCGGAAACTTACGTCCCATCCCTTGCCAGTTATAATTGGCATTTAGGTTAACTGTTGGATAGTACGCAGCCTCCGTCGCCTTTTTATTAAACTCTAGTAATTCTTTGTTTTTAAGTAACACTTTTACCTCGGTACGGTTATCGGAACTTACTGTATTTTCCAATAAGTGTGGCGTAATCTCCATATCTTCTTTCACAAGCTGGATTTTATTTTCGATAGGCATTCCCATGTAAAACTTAAGTGCATTCTCTGCCTGCACCACTCCATTTCTAGTTTGTCTGATACTGGTATCGATATTGGTAAGATTCACATTGGTTCTGTCCAAATCAATCTTCTTGGCCAAACCGTTATCAAAAAGACTCTTGATAATATTTCGCACTTTCTCGGTACTGGTATAGCTGCTTTCCAGCGTCTCCTGATTTTGCTGCACGGTAAAAACCTGAAAATAAGCATTAGAAACCCTTTCAATAATCTGCTCATCGGTGAGGTCTGCATTGAGTTGGTAAAATTCTTTAGTTGATTTTGCCGCCTTCAGCCCAATAAAAACCTGCTGGTTAAACAGTGCCTGCTGCAACTGTACGCCTGCACCTGCAATCCACTTTTGACCAAACGGCACCATTATTACAGTTCCGGGCGCTCCAAAAAACTCCCCTGGCAACGCACTCTTTTGCAAAATTGGGTTGTATGTAAGGTTGGCACTTCCGTTTAATTTGGGAAGCGCTCCGGCTTTAGCTTCCAGGATCTTGGCATCGGCATTGGTAATATCCAATCTGGCTTTCAGCGCATCGGATTTGTTCTGCAGGGCATATTCTATGGCTTGCTTTAGCGTAATGATCTGCTGGGAATACAGTAAGGATCCCGTAACGGTCAAAATGCTCAACGCCAGTTTTTTCAACTGTATCATTTTGTTAAAGGTCATAATTTATTAATATCGTTAATTCTCTGTTTATTATATTATATCATTTCTAATGAACGGACAGCCGTGTAAAATACTTTAGAATGATCATTAATTTTTAAATAACATATTCAGGATAATATCCTTTCGGTCGCCTATAAGACGGTCAAACTCCTTATCATCAATCATCATATTTTCCATAAAAAGCGGGCGTATTGCACTGGGAAAAACCAACAGGGCAATCATATTCAGTATAAATTGCATTGGCTCCATCTTTTGGATATGACCCAGCTCCATCTCCTGTTCTATATCTTTATAAAAACGGTCCACCTCATCTTTCTCCATATCCTTTTTCACACAACTTCCCTTATTGATCTGAGAAACAATATAGGTTTCTAGATAAGGGTATTGCAAACTGGTTTTCAAACTATTTTCAATAAACCCTGCAATTTTTTCTTTAAAAGATAAATCAGAGTTCATAATGATCTCCGATTTTTTCTTTTCCACCTGATGGGCTTCATCAAACACAATCTGAACCAGGTTGTCTCTGGAGCGGAAATAATAATTGATCAAAGTTCTGTTTATAGCTGCCTCATCTGCAATCTCTTGAGTGGTCGCATCAAACCGGCCCTGAACAAAAAAAAGCTTCTTTGTAGTCTCTTTTATCAATTCCTGTGTTTGCTCCTTTTTTTCTAGATTTGACATTTTTGTTAAACAATTTTGTGCAAATTTATGTCAAATTTCATTTTTGACAAAATTGTTAAACCTCAAAATTTTAATTTCCCCACACAATTAACATTGGCTTAATATGGCTATTTCTGCATGATGAGAAAGGATGCCGGTTATATTAATTTATAAATAACTAACTTTGCGCCAAACTAAAACCTTTAAAAAACTGTAGATTAAACCGTTGAATAAACTCAATCTTGATAACAAATCTTTTTTATTGATGACAAACAGCGACGAATGGAAGGTTTATAAATTCGGAGAAGATTTTGACGAAACCTATCAACTTTTTTTTTCTAAGTATGGCGAAGTAAAATCGGTAACAAAAAACAATCCCGAAGGCAAAATCCTAAAAGGCAGCATGCGCGAAGGTTATCCCATTATTAGTTTCACGCAGTTCGAACCTATTTCGGAAAAGATGAAATTAAAATTTGAGGAACAGAGCAATCTCATAGCCGCTTTGCGCGCAGAAGCCCGTCAACTAAAACGTTTGGTAAAACTGAAAGGGACATCAGGACAAGAACTGCAAATTGCTACAAATAGAATCAATACTCTGGCAGACGACATCAAGTCTTGCGTCAGCAAACTCTCTAAACAGCGTACCAAAGACCTGAAAAGTAGAGGCAAATATTATCACCTTTTGGTTCATAAAGCTGTGGCAGAGCTTTTCATCCCAAACGATGATCCGGAGAACAAAAAATTTGTGATCCACAAAAATTTTGATAAAAAAGATAACAGAATAGAAAACCTAGATTGGGCTACAAAAGAAGAAGTTGTCAAAAGAAGTTTTGAAAGTCCAAAATTTATCCAATACAAAATTTCTGCTCCAAAAAAAGACAGAACAGCAGTGTCAAAACTGTCTTATAATGATGTGGTTCTTATCAAACGTAAGTTGAAAAAAGGCGAACAAGCCTCAAAACTTGCAAAGCGTTTTGGTGTGTCGGATATGCAGATCTATAGGATTAAATCCGGGGAAAACTGGGGCGACGTACAAACCAGCCTTATTAAAAATAAATCATAACATTCGTAATATAATTAATGGAACTAATACACCGCAATCTTCTGATAGGGATCCACGATGCACTTCAGGAGACATTTTTTCAGGAGAAAAAATACGCAGACAAAGTCATAGAACGCCTCCTGAAAGCGCATAGAAAATGGGGAAGCCAAGACAGGCAAACCGTTTCCGAAATCTTCTACAACATCATCCGCTGGAAAAAACGCCTAGAGTACTACATGGGCGAAGGCGTAAAACCGAACAATGTTTATAAACTGATTCTCGCTTATCTTTTGTGGAGCAAATCCCATTACAAAAAATTTGAGGAATTTGATGGCATCAAGGTAGCGGACATCCTCACAAAACTGAAAAAAGGTACCGTTCCCACAAAAGCAATCGAATACTCGGTGCCAGAATGGCTCGCAGAAACGCTGGAAAAAGAACTCGGGAAAAACTGGGAAAGAGAAATGCTGGCTCTTAACGAGCAAGCCCCAACAGTTTTACGAACCAACACATTGAAAACAACACCGCGCGAGCTGGTTGCAGATTTGCGTGACGAAAATGTAGAGTGCTTCACCATCAAAAATTATCCTGATGCCGTACAGCTGGAGGAGAAAAAGAATGTCTTTTTAACTTCCGCTTTCAAAGACGGGCTTTTTGAAGTACAGGATGCCAGTTCCCAAAAAATTGGCGAATTGCTAGATGTTAAAGAAGGCATGCGCGTGGTGGATGCCTGCGCCGGCGCCGGTGGCAAAACACTTCACTTGGCCGCACTCATGAAAAACAAAGGGCAAATTATTGCCCTAGACATCTACGAATGGAAACTGGCAGAGCTTAAAAGGCGTGCCAAAAGAGCCGGAGCGCACAATATAGAGACAAGGCTGATTTCTGACAACAAGGTTATCAAAAGGCTCCATGAGAAGGCAGACAGGTTGTTGATAGATGCACCATGTTCCGGACTTGGCGTTTTGAAAAGGAACCCAGACTCTAAATGGAAAATTGACCAGGACTTTATAGACCGTATCAAGGGCGAGCAACAGCAGATATTGCAGGATTATTCTAAGATACTCAAAAAAGGAGGACAGATGATCTACGTTACATGTTCCATTCTCCCTTCGGAAAATAATGAACAGGTAAAATTATTCTTGAAAAACAATCCTGACTTTTCTTTGGTCAAAGACGAAAAAATAATGCCGAGCGAAGGCTATGACGGCTTTTATATGGCATTGATTAAAAGAAACGAAGAAAAGGTCAGCTAACTAATATCATACTTTAGAATCATTCTAAAATCACCAATAATCCCTAGCTTTGCATAGCAAAATTACGAGCAATGTTTGAAACAGATATCATTATAATAGGTGCCGGTCCTACAGGGCTTTTCGCCGTTTTCGAAGCCGGTTTGTTAAAAATGAGATGCCATCTTATTGATGCCCTTCCGCAGCCTGGTGGTCAGCTAACAGAACTTTATCCTAAAAAACCCATCTTTGACATCCCTGGATACCCAAGTGTGGATGCCGGCGTTTTGGTAGATAACTTGATGGAGCAGATCAAACAGTTTGAACCACAGTTTTCTTTGGCTCAAAAAGCTATCAGTTATGAAAAAACGGAAGACGGCGGTTTCATCGTAACCACCAGCAGAGGCACAAAGGTGAAAGGTAAAGCTATTGCCATTGCCGGAGGATTGGGAAGTTTTGACCCGCGTAAACCGGAGTTGGAAAACGTTGGAAAGTTTGAAGAAAACGGCATCGAGTATTTTGTAAGAAATCCTGAAATGTTCCGTGATAAAAAGATTGTGATTGCCGGCGGCGGAGATTCTGCTTTGGACTGGTCGGTTTTCCTTGCTGATGTCGCCTCTGACGTCACTTTGATCCACAGACGTAATGAATTCCGTGGGGCTTTGGATTCTGTGGAAAAAGTTCAGGAGCTTAAAAACCAGGGAAAAATCAATCTGGTAACCCCTGCGGAAGTCACCGGGTTAATTGGGGATGATAAACTAACAGCAATAGAAGTTACCAAAAATGGCGAAAAAACCATTATAGAAACAGATTATTTTATCCCATTATTTGGATTGACACCTAAGCTGGGTCCGTTGGCAGAATGGGGACTTGAGATCGAAAAAAATGCGATCAAAGTAAATAATGCCCTGGATTACCAAACCAATATCGAAGGGATCTATGCAATTGGTGATGTCAATACTTATCCCGGAAAATTAAAATTAATCCTTTGTGGTTTCCATGAAGCTACGCTAATGTGTCAGAGTGTGTATAACAGATTGAACCCCGGTAAAAAATTCGTATTAAAATACACTACCGTAAGCGGCGTTGACGGTTTTGACGGCACCAGAAAAGAAGCCGAAAAAGCAGTTGTAAAAGCGATAGACTAAAAGTTAATTTTTCTTTTAACTTACAATATTTAGGAGGGTTTTTAACCCTCTTTTTTTATCATCCTTCAAATTCTTTATCTCTAATTTCTGTTCTTTAACATCTATTCTTATCTTTGCAATATGTCAGACGTTAATATTACAATTATAGACCGCGAGGGCGTTTCTCACACCATTCCCGCACCCACTGATATGGCTATGAGCCTGATGGAAGTTGTGCGTGCTTATGAGTTGGCTCCGGAAGGCACCATTGGTATCTGCGGTGGCATGGCTATGTGCGCCTCTTGCCAATGTTATGTACTGAGTGACAATGTCCCGTTACCGGAAATGTTACCCGATGAGGAAGCAATGCTGTCCGAAGCCTTTAACGTAAAACCAAACAGCCGCCTGGGCTGCCAAATTCCATTAACAGATGATTTGGAAGGCCTAATAGTAGAACTGGCTCCGGAATACTAGCTTAATCCATTTTCAATTTATAATGGAATTATTTTTGTTAAATATTGCTTAAAAATAATTCCCAATGAAATTATCTCCTACAAAAACTATTCTTGCCCTTTCTGCCGCGGCTCTAGGGCTTTTCATACTAAAATCATGTTCAGTTGGAATCCCCGAAAAGGCGATTGCCATACAAAATTTTGACTCGGAGAAGTATCTTGGTAAATGGTACGAGATAGCGAGGTTTGATTTTAAATTTGAGAAAAACCTCAACCAAGTGACCGCCACCTACTCCAAAAACCGTGATGGCAGCATAAAAGTAAATAACCAAGGTTACGATTATGTCAAGAAAGAATGGAAACAGAGCATTGGCGAAGCTAAATTTGTCAATGTTGGAAATGAGGGCAGGCTGAAGGTGTCTTTTTTTAAACCATTTTGGGCAGGTTATAATGTGATAGACCTTGCCGGTGATTACCAATATGCCCTGATTGCCGGTAAAAACCTGGATTATCTCTGGATTCTTTCCCGCGAAAAAACAATCCCGAACTCTGTAAAAACCCGATTCCTTGCCAAGGCGAAATCCATTGGTTATGACACCTCCCAACTCATCTGGGTAGAGCAGTCTGCCAACTAATTTTATTACTATAACGCAAAAAAACATCAACTGAAAGCAAAACCCAAACCTAGCCCCGATGGAAACGGCATCCTTTTTTTGGCTTAGGCATTTGCTAGGGAGAAAAAGATACAGTGGACAGCGGGTAACAAGTTGAAACTAAATGATAGCATGATGCTCCTAAAAATCGGGCTGCGGAAGTTTGTCTTTTGGAAAAGTAATTGCTAATTTTGGGATCGTAGTATTTTTATAGAAATCTAATTAATCATATGGCATTTATCGATTATTATAAGATCCTGGGGCTTGAAAAAAATGCGTCTGCGGACGACATTAAAAAGGCTTACCGGAAACTTGCTCGCAAATATCACCCGGATATGAACCCGGACAACAAAGAGGCGGAGAAAAAATTCAAGGAAATCAACGAGGCAAACGAGGTGCTGAGTAATGCAGAAAACCGCGCCAAGTATGACAAATATGGCGAAAACTGGAAGCATGGCGAGGAGTATGAGCGTGCGCAGCAACAGCAGCGCCAGCAATATTCGGGAGGCGGTGCTGGCTTCTCGGGTGCCAATTTTGGCGAGGGCGAAGATTTTTCGGATTTCTTCCAGTCGATGTTTGGTGGCGGCGGTGGCGGTGGCTTTGGAAGAAGTTCGCGAGGTAGTGCCAGTGGCAAATTCAAGGGTCAGGATGTTTCGGCAGAACTGACGCTCAGCCTGAGGGATGCTGCCAAAACGCATCAGCAAACTTTTGATATCAATGGCAAAAAAGTGAGGATTACCATCCCGGCAGGTGTCTATGATGGCCAACAGATCAAACTGAAAGGTCACGGCAACCCGGGAATAAACGGAGGTCCAAACGGCGACCTTTTCATCACCTTTACCATTACCGAAGACAAAGACTTCAAACGGGAAGGCGACAACCTGAGAAGCACCGTAGATATTGATCTCTACACAGCAGTTTTGGGCGGAGATGTCAACATCCAGACCCTAGACGGCTCTGTAAAACTGAAAGTAAAACCGGAAACACAAAACGGCACCACAGTGCGCCTAAAAGGTAAAGGCTTCCCGGTTTATAAAAAAGAAGGCCAGTTTGGTGACCTCTATGTGACATATAATGTGACGATCCCGACCAACCTGACCGATGCACAAAAAGAACTTTTCCAGCAACTTAAAAATTCTTAACAATGACAGAAAGAATCTCCGTAGAAGACATTATCAGGCTGTACAAAATAGATTACAGCTTTATAGATCAGCTGATTGATTCCGAATTGCTGCATCCGCAGACCGAGAACAGCGTGCGCTACATTGTTTACGAAGAGCTGCCACATTTGGAACGCTTTGCCAACTGGCATTATGACCTGGATGTCAATCTTCCGGGCATAGAAATTATCCACCAGTTGCTTAGCCAAATGGAAGACCTGAAAAACAGAAACCGAAGGCTGATGCAGAACGCTATCAAGCTGGGAGAGTGGGAAGATATTGAGTTTTAAATGTATTTATGAATGCATTTTGAATTTAGAAAATAAACAAAAAAGAGTTGGACATTAAAAAGTCTAACTCTTTTTTATTCTATAAAGTTCATTAACTCCTTATAATAAATATTACGATCTCTAAAGATAATAATACACTGCGATGTCATACACAATTAACTAAAAAACACAAAACAGATAAAACTTTCTCCGTAAATTAGCTTGATGGAATTATACGATGTCATCATTATCGGTGGCGGCCCCATAGGTCTTGGCTGCGCGCTGGAAGCTAAAAAAAACAAGCTGAATTACCTTGTTATAGAGAAAGGTACTGTGGCCAACAGTCTCTATAATTATCCCCTGTACATGACATTTTTTTCCACCGCCGACCGGCTGGAGATTGATGAAATCCCTTTTATCACTGCAAAACCTAAACCCGGCAGACAGGATGCTCTCGAATATTACCAAGGTATCGCCCGGCAAAAAGAAATCAACATCAGACTTTATGAAAAAGTTTTGCGCATTAATAAGGCCGATGCTTTTACAGTTACTACAAACAAAAATAACTACAACGCCAAAAACATAATCATTGCTACCGGCTTCTACGACATCCCTAATCTGATGAACGTACCTGGAGAAGAATTAGCTAAAGTGAGGCATTATTATACCGAACCTTACCCCTACGCTTTCCAGAATGTGGTGGTGATAGGATCCAGCAACTCCTCGGTAGATGCGGCGTTGGAGATTTACAGGAAAGGTGGTAATGTCACCATGATTATCCGAAATAAAGACATCTCGACAAACGTTAAATATTGGGTAAGACCTGATATCGAAAATAGAATCAGAGAAGGAAGCATTCAGGCTTATTTTGAATCTGAACTGTTGGAAATAAAATCCAACAGTGTTATCTTTAGAACCAATGATGATGAAATCCATGACATTCAAAATGATTTTGTACTCGCTTTAACCGGCTATTTACCGGATTTTGAATTTTTGAAAAACGCAGGCATCCAACTCAATGGCGAATGTGAAAACCCAAGCTACAACCCCCAAACGATGGAAACCAATGTTGAAGGTATTTATTTAGCTGGTGTAGTTTGTGGTGGTAGGGACACGCATCTTTGGTTCATAGAAAATTCCAGGATCCATGCAAAACAGATTGTTTCCGACATTGTCAACAAAAGAGATTGAAATTATTAATACAAAACTTAATATCAACCCAAACTATGCCAAAAGATGGTATTCTTTTTGTAATTCCTTGGCTGAGAAAGAAAAACTATGAATATCCGATTAACTAAAAACACATTCACATTATTACTATTGTCCGGTATTTTCCTGATCCAGTGTAAAAAAGACGAAGCTTTGCCTTCCTCCAATAATAACAATAATCAGGTTACAGACGTCCTTCCTTCTGATGATAAGAAGCCAGATGAAGAAAAAGAAGAGGAAGAAAAACCAAAAGTTCCTGATGTTGTTATCCCGAGAAAAGATTTTGGATTCTATCCTTGGGTTTATAAAAACACAGATTCAGTTTCTTTACAAAATAAAAAAGAATTCACCGGAAAAGCTCTTTACACCATCTTGGCGCTGAACCGTTTGGATAAATCCAATATTGGCAGAGCAGATACGCTTGTGGTACCTGCCAAGATAGAAGATGATTTCCTAAGATATTCTCCGTTTCCTGGCCATGTAACAAGTCTTGAGAATGTTAAGAAATTTGTTTTCTTCTCCTATCCCATTCAGGCTTTTGGTGTTTACGAAAACGGTAATCTTGTAAAATGGGGACCGACCAGCATGGGAAAAAAAGCAACCCCTACCAAAACAGGTTTGATGTTTGCCAACTGGAAAAAAGAAGTCGCCATCTCGACTGTTAGTGATGAGTGGAAACTGCGATGGAATGTTAATATCGCCAACTTTGATGGTATTGGGTGGCACCAATATTCGATGCCTGGATATCCGGCTTCACACTCCTGCCTGCGCATGTTAGAAGAGGATGCCAAATGGATGTATGGATGGGTAGACACATGGGTTTTAAACAAAGGCGGACAATCTACCAGAGCAAAAGGAACACCTGTAATTGTGTATGGCGATTATCCTTGGGGCAAAAGGAGACCTTGGAAAAAGTTGCTGGATTCGCCTGATGCGAACAATATGTCTGAAGATCAAATGAATAAAATTATAGAACCTAAACTTGCAGAAATTATCAAGGAACAAGATAACAGAGAAGCGGTTATACTGCAGGTTCAACAAGAGAAAAAAGCTAAATCAGATTCGCTTTTGGCCGTTAAAAGCCAAAATTGAAATATGAAAAGGTGTTAATATATTTAATATATTTTTTTATTAATACTGAAATTAATCTTACAGTCATCAATTATAATTTTGATTTCGGAAACAAAAAGCGCTGCCAAAACTGGCAGCGCTTATTTTATTTCACGGACAGGATCCCAGAATAAGGTTTTAAAATCTTTTATCCTTCCATTGTCCTGAACCACAATATTTTCTTCTTCTAATCTTCTTCTAAATTTGGGAACAGATAATTTACCACTGCTGCTAATGACGCGGTGAGCAGGAATATCGGCAGGACATCCACCCATAGCATTGCCTACATGACGGGAATGATTGGGGTAACCTACAGCCTTTGCAACAGCGCCATAAGTAGAAACGCGACCGCGTGGGATGAGCCTTGCAATCTCATAAACCTGTTGCTTGAATAATGCATCCATCCTGTAAACTATTCTTTTTAAAATTCAAGAAATTTAAATTTAAGCTGTACTGCAAAATTGTCCTTAAAATTATTTGTGGCATAATAACCTACTCTATAGAAAAAACCTAAATTAAACCTAGAGCTCAAAAAGTTATTGTATTCTAAACCGACTTCCTGATAAAGATGGTTAAGCGGTGAGAAATCAAACTGATGATACTCCGGGTTTTTCATGTCACCAATAATACCTTTGTACACAAAGTCAAAACTGGAGGTATTTTTACCAAAACTTTTAAAATACCATGGGATGCGGTGCGTAAGGAAGTATCCACCAAACTTGTCGTTAAAATATTTTCCAGAAGTCATTGTTGCAAAGCCCAAATACGTAGTGAGGTTAAAGTTGGAAAGAACCCCAGTATTTTTTGTTGAATCTAATCCTCCCATTTCAAATGTATGCCAAATTGGAGCTTTTCCAAAATAATAACCACCGTACACCCGGGTTCCGGTAGTACCCAAAATGGTGCGGAACTGGTGGGTATAAAGAATATCAAAACGACTGTAGTTAAAATCTCCGCCCAAGGTTTTGTAACCTTGTTCGTAATTAAAATAGACTTCGGGATACTTTTGGTCAAAAGTGTATTTTCCTTGCGGTGTCATTACATTTCTGCTGTTGGGCGAAAACTTAAGCGTTGCCATAGAACTAAAGTTGTTGAATTTGCCACTCTCTCCCATAAACTGATAATCAAACCCGGCTTCTTCAGACTGCTTTTTTGCAGAGATATTCAATGTAAGGGCATTCGTAAGATCAATCTCATAAGCCAGCCTTACACCGTCATATTTGTAATATTTATCGTTCTGAATCAGCATACCACTGTTGTTGATCGTCATTTTCATGTTCCACAAATTCTGGTTAAATCTACCAGAGGCATCCACATCATGGAAATAGTTGATTCTGAAGAATGAATTTCTCTCCAGACTTGTACGGACATCCAGACCTGCACCGTACTTCCAATTATGATCTTTAAAACCATATGCAAAATAAACATCCGGCGAAATATAACGGTTAAATCTTTCATTCAGTTTAAAACCAGCTCCCAAACGAAGACCTTCGTAACGGTTATATTTGTTTTGCATAGGATCAATATCAAACATACCGAACCTTATTTTACCTCGTAACAAAGTACTTATAATACTCACTTTCCGGTCTAGTCCGTATTTTTTTCCAAGGCTATCAATCTTTACATAGGTATTTTTTTCCCTTGCAGATAAACTGTCCGTCCTATATTTATCCAAAAGGGTTCCGTCTGCACTTTGTACGCTCATGGTATAGCCATTGAATTGTGAAGCTTTAAGCTCTACTGGCGACTGGAAATCAAAGTAATCAGCCTTCATATAAGCATAATTACCAAATTTTTTGACTTTGGATAACCGTTCTTTTTTTTCTTCAGCTGTTTCATTTTCCTTTTTCTTAACCGTTGAAAATTCTGACGAGCCCATTTTTATTTTCAGGTTTTCACTTTTGAGAAACCACTTATTGTCAATAGGAATCCAAACGGAAGTGATGCTGCCATCTGTCTTAACCTTGCTGTTACTTTCTATTTTCTTTACGGCGTAAGAATCCTTATCTATATAAAGATAACCATTGTATTTTCTTCTGTTCACAGGAGTTTTGTAATCAACTTGGCGAAAACGAATCACATAATTATCGCGCCCATCAATTTGGATAGAATCTGTTAAAAAGTAACGGTAAAGCGTTCGGTTTTCAGGTAAAATTTCACGAGGCACTTTGTTCCGGTTAGATCTTAAAGCTAACATTTCGTATACCGGATTTTGAAGCCCCGAAATCCTATTGTCCAAAACATTAACTTTTTCACCATATTTTTTGGAATATAAATACTGCATAGCACGTTCCCAAAGGAACATTTTGCTCACCTTTACAATGCCCATCATTTGCTCACCTTCTAGGGAATCTTTTTTCTGTTTAGCATCTTGATGGAGGCCACGGTCTGCCACTTTTGACAGAGAATCTTTTCTCGCATCAAAAAATTTTGTGTAAGATTTGACACTATCAGCATCTACATCATAAGACATTTTTTCATATGATTTATAAGAATAGGAATCCAGCGCCTTAGGTGAATTGTCTTTAAAATTCCTGAATGCTTTATCAATAATTGCCAGAGCTTTTGGATCACTTTGATTACTGAGGACAACCCCTTGTATATCTCTGGTTTTGGCATTATCGCGATCCAGAGAAAGTTCCATCACTTTATCTACAGCCACCTCATCACCAATAAAACCTATAAGCTCCACCGTTACCTTGGGACATTTGGTAGTAAAAGTAGCAACGCCTTTATCATCAGTCTCCCCCAGAAAGGTGTTATCACAATAGATTTTGGCATTTTGCAGCGGCTTATGGTTGTCTGCTCTGTAAACTGTTAAAGTACTTTGTGACAAAAGCGCTATAGAGGACAGAAAAGATAAAACCAGCAGGAAATTTTTAATCATGAGACAGTTGTTATTAATATTAAATTATTGCCAAGGCAATTTTGCAGCCAAAATTATATAATTAATACAAGTTAAGCCAATAATTTTCAAATAATGCGATGGAAGACAAAGCTGTTAAAAAAATGCTGATTAAAAGCTTAGTAATGCTACTCTACAAATCCAAAAATGAATTATTATCTTTGCAGAATGGTAAAAATTGGCAATATAGAACTCCCGGATTTTCCGCTCTTGCTTGCTCCGATGGAAGATGTGAGTGATCCGCCATTTCGCAAACTTTGTAAGATGCATGGTGCAGACCTTATGTATTCAGAATTTATTTCTTCTGAAGGATTAATCCGCGATGCTATCAAAAGCCGTAAAAAACTTGACATTTTTGATTACGAGCGTCCTGTAGGAATTCAGATTTTTGGAGGTGATGAAGAGGCTATGGCTATGTCTGCCAGGATTGTAGAGACCGTAGAGCCAGATCTGGTGGATATTAATTTTGGTTGCCCAGTTAAAAAAGTAGTTTGCAAAGGTGCTGGCGCCGGTGTGTTGAAAGATATTGACCTAATGGTAAGGCTTACCAAAGCTGTGGTGAGTTCTACCCACCTTCCTGTTACTGTAAAAACCAGGTTGGGCTGGGATGACAATAGCATCAACATTGATGAAGTGGCTGAACGCTTGCAGGAAACGGGCATCAAAGCACTCACGATACATGCCAGAACACGCTCCCAGATGTACAAAGGGGAAGCCCATTGGGATCACATCTCTAGAATCAAAAACAATCCAAATATAGAAATCCCTATTTTTGGGAACGGCGATATCGATTCTCCAGAGAAGGCTCTGGAATATAAACAAAAATACGATTGCGACGGCATTATGATTGGCCGAGGCGCTATTGGCTACCCTTGGATTTTTAACGAGATCAAGCATTTCTTTGCCACTGGCGAGATTTTGCCACCACCCACAATCTCCGAAAGGCTGGAGGCTGTAAAAAACCATGCTTTGTGGTCTGTGGAATGGAAGGGCGAAAGACCGGGACTTGTGGAGATGCGCCAACATTATAGCAACTATTTCCGGGGAATTCCTCATTTTAAAGAATTCAAGACCAAATTTTTGCAGGCCTTATCGCTAGCTGAGATGGACGAAATTATTGATGAAGCCAGACAATTTTATGCAGAAGTATAGAAGATAATTTTTTGATGTCCAATTTCAAATGAAATTTTACCAACTTTATCTTCTCTCCAAAACGATATTCTAAAAACAACTACTAAACTATTAATTGTCAATTAGTTAACTTGAACAACTAATTCTGTTAATAATAATTTAAGTGGAAAGTTCCTAAAGATAAAATTTCGACTTTTTTGCATGTATAAAATGAAGTGACTTCTGGATTAGACATCACAACGTATTTTTACATTTTAATTTCTTGAAGGATAAATTATTTTTTATTAAAATCAGAATTAAAATTCCTAACAAATCATACCTCAAAAAAGCTAAAAATCCATACTAATGATTCCTGAAGACAATTATATAGAAATTAATAAAAACTCTTGGAATAATCGAATAGATCCCCACCTAAAGTCCAAATTCTACAATATGGAAGGATTTATGACAGGTGAAACCTCACTAAATACGATCGAACTAGAACTACTTGGTGATATCCAGGGAACGACAATCTTACACTTGCAATGCCATTTTGGACAGGACAGTGTATCATTAAGTAGATTGGGGGCAAAAGTTACAGGCGTAGATCTTTCTGATAGGTTCTGACACCGAATTTATCTGCTGTAACCTTTATGATTTGGGAAATCATCTAGATCAGCAGTTTGATATTGTTTTTACAAGTTATGGTACCATCTCTTGGTTGCCAGATCTAGATAAGTGGGGAGAACTAATTTCAAAATATTTAAAACCTGGCGGAAAATTTATTTTTGTTGAATTTCATCCTATAGTCTGGATGTTTGATGAAAATTTCGATAAAATCAGATACCATTGTTTTAATGTAGAGCCTATCGTAGAAATTGAAAACGGAACCTATGCTGACAAGAATGCAGCTATATGTCAATCTTACGTAACATGGAATCATAGTATGAGTGAAGTACTTACCGGTTTATTAAGCCATTCTTTGGAATTGCAATCTATTCAGGAATATGATTACTCTCCTTATAATGTATTCAGTAACATGATGGAGTATGAGGAGAAAAAATATAGGATCAAACACTTAGATAAGAAAGTCCCACTTATCTACTCAATTGTTGTAAAAAAGAAAGAAAATATCTAGCACATAAGCAGCTATCGGGTATAACCTTTTTCAAAAAACTACAATTTTCTATTGTTGAGTTCTTTCGTGGCTTCTGCTAATCCTTCATTCCTGAGTCCGATGCTTACCAAAATATCTTAAAATGATTTCTTGAAAGTTAGTTTTGGCGGTATTTTGAAAATTGAATCTTTTAACAAATCTCTTTTCATTTAAAAAAAACTTTTGGCGATCACACAATAAGGCCAGCCATATCCAATGTTATTTGTTATGATCAAAAATTTTAGCTCAGTCTCAAAGCAATGTTACCAATACCTTAAAATATACAGTTTTCACTGTTTATAAAAATAAAAAGACACTTACAATAATTTATAAGTGTCTGATTTAAAAAGTGAGCGCGAAAGGATTCGAACCTTTGACCGTCTGCTTAGAAGGCAGATGCTCTATCCAGCTGAGCTACGCACCCTAATAACGTTATGTACTGTGATTATTCCGATTAAACCGGACTGCTCTGTCGATAAGAGCAAAGTACTGATGAATAGTTTTTGTAAAACTATCAAAAATTGTCGGGGCGGCAGGATTCGAACCTGCGACCTCCTGGTCCCAAACCAGGCGCGATGACCGGACTACGCTACGCCCCGAGATTTTCTAATGCGGAGGGTAAGGGATTCGAACCCTTGCGACCCTTTCGGGTCGACAGTTTAGCAAACTGCTCCATTAACCACTCTGGCAACCCTCCTTTAGAAATTATTTTAAGATCGTTATCTGCTCAATTGCGAGTGCAAATATAGAAGACTTTTCGTTACCAACCAAAACTTTTTCTTCTTTTTTTTTCATATTTTTGAATCATAATAATCACTTAAACCCAATACCAATGCGTAATTCCTTATATTTCACAGCCTTAGGACTAACGATACTTTCATGTGGATCTCAGCAAAAAAATATAAAAAATAAAACTTCACATATTAACACAGCTCCCAAACCGGTTGTGCTGGAAAAAAAGCCAGCTATAAAAGCTGATGAAGGCGAATATTATAAAATTAATATTGCGGATATTACCAAGAATGACAACACCGTCAGTTATGGTTCTATAGTAAGTGCAAAACCTCTGGGCTATAAGATTGATAAAACTTATTTCCCTTCTTTGGGGCAAAACTTTCGCCAACGGTATGTTATTTTACATTACACGGCACTGGATGATGACAAATCTGTTTCTACGCTTACACAGCAATCTGTGAGCGCGCATTACCTTGTGAGTACCTTGCCAGATAAAGACATTTACCAGATTGTGGACGAAAACAAAAGGGCGTACCATGCCGGCATCAGTTTTTGGAGAAAAGACCAGCAACTGAATGACACGTCGATAGGCATCGAGATTGTGAACCGCGGCTACACCACCGATTCTGCCAACAACCGTGTCTTCTACCCTTATCCGGATGAGCAGTTCCGGAAAGTTGCTGCGCTGGTCAAAGACATCGTAACCCGTTATAATATCCCCCCAACCAACATCTTGGCACATTCAGACATTGCTCCAACCAGAAAGCAGGATCCTGGTCCACTTTTCCCATGGAAAAGGCTTTATGACGAGTACCAAATTGGGATGTGGTATGATGAAGCTACAAAACAAGCTTTACAGACGCAGATTTTAGCGAACGAAGAACTCGTAACCCAATACAACGATCCAGTATTTGTGTCCAAAATACAGCAGCAATTGGTACAATTTGGTTATAACTTAACAGTTAACGGAGCTTGGGATAAGGCAACCAAGCAAACTCTTGAAGCCTTTCAGTTCCATTTCCGCCCAAACAATTACAATGGATTGCTGGATGCCGAAACCTGGGCTATTTTGCAGGCATTGATCCAAAAATATCCGCAAAAATAGATGAAAATCAATCTAACAACGGAGAGATTACTTCTCCGCCCTGTTTCTGAAAAGGATTATGAATCTATTTTTGATCTTCAGACGATGGAAGAAACTGCGAGATATAACACTTCCAAAGTGCCTGAAAGTATCCACGAATCCAAAACTGTAGTCAACAATTGGATTTTTGAAAATCAAAAAGAGAAAATTACACGCTTTACTTTTGCAGTTGACCTCTTAAATAATAATCAATTCATTGGTCTGATTGGTATTAATCTGGGAAAGGAACACTACAAAAATGCAGAAATATGGTTTCAGTTTAATAAAGCGTTCTGGAATAAAGGCTACGCAACAGAAAGTGTCAAACGAATACTTCATTTTGGTTTTCAAGAACTGAAACTCCATCGGATTGAAGCAGGTTGCTCCGTCGCAAATATTGGATCAATAAACGTTTTAGAAAAGTCGGGAATGACGAGGGAGGCACACACCAGACAGTTGCTACCTCTACCATCGGGTTGGTCTGATAATTATGGATATGCTATTTTGGAAACCGATTTTTTAAATCATTAAAAATATACAAAAAACCCTCGAATTGATTTTCGAGGGTTTTATTTGAACAAGCTTAGTTTAATTATTATTTACTCAACAATAGAGAAACCCATTCTTCTCTCTGGATTTTCTTTTCGAGCTTCAAATGCTGTTCTGTACAGACTTCTAGGATATCATCCACATCAAAGAAACAAAGCCCTGACAACAGCAATTTCCCACCATCTTCTAACACAGAAACATAAGTTGGGATGTCCGAAATCAAAATATTCCGGTTGATATTGGCCAGGATAATATCAAATTTCTCTTTGCCAAGATTCTCCGCCGTGCCGAGTTCTATTTCCAATTCTACATTATTCCGCGCCGCATTTTCTTTGGAATTTTCTACAGACCATTCATCAATATCAATGGCAACGGTTCTTCCGGCAACTTTTTGTTTGGCAAAAATGGCTAAGACAGAAGTTCCGCAACCCATATCCAGCACTTTTTTGTTCTCCAAATCCATATCCAGCATTTGCTGAATCATGAGGTGTGTTGTGGGGTGATGGCCTGTTCCGAATGACATTTTGGGCTGAATCACAATCTCGTGCATTTCTGGATTAGATTCATGAAACTCTGCCCGAATAAGTACTTTGTCCTCCACATTGATCGGGGAAAAGTTCTTTTCCCATTCCTCATTCCAATTGATATTCGGCATTTCCTCGTAGGTATAGGAGATTTCAACCTCATCATTTTGCAGGATAAAAATATTTTTCAGTTCATCTTCATTAAAAATATCTTTCTGAATATATCCCAAGATGCCGTCATACTCTTCGGTAAAGCTGTCAAAACCAATCTCTATCAACTCTGCCATCAGTATCTCGTTCCAAGGTTGCAGTGGGTTTATTTTAAAATTAAATTCTAAGTAGGCTGCCATTTTTATATTTTCAGCAAATTTAAGTTATTTAAAAAACATTTCTATAAGGCTAATGTGACAAATCCTTTCATTGAGGCTAAGGTTCCTAGAGCATTTTTACTAATTAATTCATTTTGATTTGATATGTAAACCCGACATGAAACCATCTCCCAGGCATCGGCACAAGGCTTGTTTCGGTGTATTGTGCATTGGTAAGATTATTAATCAAAACATACAGATTAAGGTTTTTGTGACGGAAATTAATCTGCTCATCCAGCGTATTGTAACTTCCCAGGTTAACCCTTTCAGAATATCTGTATATCAGCTGATTGCTAAAATTTTTGAGAAACTTAACATCCAACTGCGCCACCAGTTGATGCCTCAAATTTTGTAATGCGTAGCGCGAAAAGGACTCATTTTTATATTGATTATCCAAATAGGTATAAGCCAACCTATAATTGAGGAACGGAAATAGCTGATGTTTGAATTCGGTTTCAAAACCTTTCAGGTTAATTTTACCCACATTCTCTGCTCTCCAAGGGCTTTGTGGAGACTGCTTAAGCCAGTCGATACCATTGTTGGTATTACTTATAAATCCACTGATTTTAGCCATAATTTTAGGATTCTGAAAACGGTATCCCAATTCCGAGGACACCGCCGACTCCGGTACTAAGTTAGGATTTCCGGTTTCTGTCGGACTTTTGTAGTACAAATCTGTAAACGTGGGAATACGGAAACCTTTGGATATGGCGCCAAAAACTTTGTGCTGCGGGTTGAAGATAAAACCAACATCTACACCGGGATAGAAAAAATTATCCCCCGAATAATTGGCCCAGCTTGCACCAGGATTAATCTCCAGTTTTTGGTTAAAAAATTTGAACTGGTGGTCAAAAAAGACCTGCGTAACATCCCTATTCCTGTCTCCAAGATTACTGCTCAAGAGATATTCTTTCCGGTAATCAACACCAATGCTTGTTACGCCAATTGATGATTGATACGTCGCATTTACCGTCCCACCCACATTATTACCGATGTGCATATTTCTATAGTAGGAAGGGTTTTGACGAACGTAGAGATACATATCCTGGCCTCTTCGCCAATAGACACTCCCGTTAACAGATAGGTTTCTGAATTTTTGCTGATATTGCAAACTCACCACAGACGCCTGCGTTTCCTCGTATTGGTTAACCGCAGTTGGCGTGGCATAAAAACCATTAGCACCAAACTTTTTCTCAGAAAAACCGGCCTGCAGACTTATATTTCCTTCATTAAGTTTAAATCTGTTTTGGTAAAAAACATTCCTAATCTGATAATCTGTATTGTATCGGTATCCGTCCGAAGCTCCATTGCTGACAGAAACAAGATTAGAAAATTTATCGGTACCAAAGGTTCCTGTTGCCGATAAATCATAAGTTTTATAATCGCCACCCTGCGCTTTTATTGCGACTTGTTCTTCTGCGGATGCTTTAGTTACAATATTAATAACGCCGGCATACACATTTTGCCCATAAAGTTTTGCCGATGACCCCTTCATAATCTCTATCCGCTCTACCGCAGAAATATCAAACGGAATATTGAAGGTATTATGCCCCGTCTGAGAATCATTCATTCTGATGCCGTTTATCAAAACCAGCACCTGTTCAAAAGAACTGCCACGGATGGCAATATCGCTTTGCACGCCATTTGACCCCCTTCTTCTGATATCCATACCGGTGTAAAATTGGAGCAACTCATCAATGCTGGTTGCAGGGCTATTCTTGATCTGTTCTTTGGTAACCACTGTTACATTTTCGTTGACATCATTGTACGGGATTGATAAAAACCGTCCCTGTAAATTCAGTTCATCAATGGTTTTTTCCTGGTTTTGCCCATAAGCGTTAATTGCCAGGACAGCAACCGATAAACCCGTTATAATTCTCTTCATAATATGACTTCATTTTTAATAATTGGCGGCAAATATAGAGATTAGCAGTGACACCAACCTAAACAATATGCTAAACATAATATTTGAAATCTTGTGAAAGCATCAATACTTAATACAATTTGTTATTTAATCTTCTTGATTTTAGTAATTTTCAAAACCATGACTTAATCCAAAAATCATAAGGCCAATCCTTTTAATTTTTCGTAAATTTGTTGGTCTTATTTTTACTATGGCTACAGCTTCAGAAATCGATATCAAAAAGTATATTTTCGTTAAAAACGCCCACCTCAACAACCTGAAACACATTGATGTTCTCATCCCGAAGAATAAACTCATTGTGATAACGGGTGTATCCGGAAGCGGAAAATCATCATTGGCATTTGACACCATTTATGCCGAAGGGCAGAGGCGCTATGTGGAGAGTTTGAGTTCTTACGCACGACAGTTTTTAGGCAAACTGGAGAAACCAAAAATTGACGATATCAAAGGGCTTGCACCTTCTATCGCCATTCAGCAGAAAGTGATTTCTTCTAACCCGCGATCTACAGTAGGCACCTCCACGGAGATTTACGATTACCTAAAGTTGTTCTACGCCAGAGTCGGCAGAACTTTCTCACCAATTTCCGGTGAAGAAGTCAAAAAAGACAGCGTTACCGATGTAATCAACTTTATCCGCGATTCCAAAAAAAGTGAAACATTTTTACTTTTGGCACCTTTGGTTTTTGAAGTGGAGCATTTTGCGGAGCAATTAAAAACACTCAAAGTTTCTGGCTTTACAAGATTGGAAGTCAACGGCAATCTTGCCGGTATCGAAGATTTGGAAAGTTTCGGATTCACGCCGGAAAAAGATATGGCAATCAACTTGGTTATCGACCGGTTTAGCTATGAAGAAGACGAAAACTTTTTACAACGTTTGGCAGACTCTATCCAGATGGCTTTTTACGAAGGCCGTGGCTATTGCGCAATCAAGAATACAGACAACGGAAAGATCCGGGATTTTTCCAACAAATTTGAGCTGGACGGCATTGTTTTTAACGAACCGAATGTTCATTATTTCAGCTTTAACAATCCTTATGGCGCCTGCCCAACCTGCGAAGGTTATGGCAAGGTGATTGGCATTGATGAAGATCTCGTGATCCCGAACAAAAACTTATCGGTGTACGAAGATGCAGTAGCATCCTGGCGCGGCGAAAGTATGAGTGAATGGAAAAAAGATTTCATCAAAAAAGCTAAAGATTTCCCGATTCATAAACCTTATCACCAGCTGACAAAAGAGCAGAAGCAATACCTTTGGCGCGGCGATAAAACGAGAAATTTCCCAAGCATCGATAATTTTTTCAAAATGCTGGAGGAGAATCTTTACAAAATCCAATACCGCGTAATGTTGTCCCGCTACCGTGGGAAGACTACCTGCCCCGATTGCGAGGGATTACGCTTAAGAGAAGAAACCAGTTGGGTAAAGATTGATGGTCATAATATCCAGTCGCTGATAGAACTGCCGCTGGACGAATTGCTGCCCCTGATTAAAGGTTTTAAACTAAATGATTACGACAAAGAAATTGCCAAAAGACTAACTTATGAAATCGAAACAAGGTTAGAATTTTTGACGAAAGTCGGACTCGGCTATTTGACACTGAACCGGACATCCAACACACTCTCGGGCGGAGAAAGCCAGAGAATCAACCTGGCAACCAGTTTGGGAAGTTCTTTGGTGGGTTCCATTTATATTTTGGATGAGCCGAGTATCGGTCTGCATTCCCGCGATACCGAAAACCTGATCGGCGTTTTGCAACAGCTGCGTGATCTTGGAAATACTGTTATAGTGGTAGAGCACGATGAAGATGTGATGCACGCTGCTGATTACATTATTGACATTGGCCCGGAAGCCGGTTATCTTGGTGGCGACCTCGTATTCAGTGGTAATTACAATGAAATGCTGAAGTCTGCAACTTTAACCGCCAAATACCTGAATGGCGAACTGGAGATTGAAGTACCTGCTAAACGAAGAAAACCAAAAGAATTCATCAAAATAAAAGGTGCACGACAGAATAACCTTAAGAATATTGACGTCAATGTTCCTCTGGAATGCCTTACTGTGATTACCGGCGTTTCGGGAAGTGGCAAATCAACGCTAATGAAGGAAGTGATGACCAATGCGATCCAAATCCAACTGGGAATGGGCGGTAAAAAAGCGGATTATGATTCGGTGGAGTTTCCAAAAAAGTTGATTCAGAATATCGAACTAATCGATCAAAACCCTATTGGGAAATCTTCGCGCTCCAATCCTGTGACTTACCTGAAAGCCTATGATGACATAAGAGATTTATTTGCCAAACAAAAATCGGCAAAAGTGCAAGGTTATAAGCCAAAACATTTCTCTTTCAACGTAGATGGCGGCCGATGTGACGAGTGTAAAGGTGAAGGTGTCATCACGGTATCGATGCAGTTTATGGCAGACATCGAGCTGGAGTGTGAACATTGCCACGGCACAAGATTCAAAAAAGAAATCCTGGAAATCAAATACGACGAGAAGAATATCTCAGACATCCTGCATATGACAGTGGATGAAGCGCTGGAATTTTTCTCGGAAAATCACGAAGAAAAAATTGTAACTAAACTGAAACCTTTGCAGGACGTAGGTTTGGGTTATTTGCAATTGGGACAATCCTCTTCTACCCTTTCGGGAGGCGAGGCGCAGCGTGTAAAATTGGCGTCTTTCCTTGTAAAAGGTGTCACCACGGAGAAAACCTTATTCATTTTTGATGAACCTTCCACAGGTTTGCATTTCCATGATATTAAGAAATTACTGAAATCGCTTCAGGCTTTGATAGAACTGGGGCATTCTGTAGTGGTTATCGAGCATCAGCCTGACATTATCAAATCGGCAGATTACATTATTGATGTTGGCCCGAATGCAGGAAAATACGGTGGCGAGATTGTTTTTACCGGAACACCGGAAGATTTGGTTAAAGAGAAAAAATCTTTTACCGGGAAATATATTAAGGATAAGCTCAAGTAGATTTTTATCAAATTTAATTTTAACAGATACGAAGTTATCCACAAAAAAATGTGGATAAGTGTGAAATTTTAACATTCAGTTTACATTTTGTATTGTTTTTCTTTCTAAATTTACCATAGAGATTTAAGAAAAATGATTACAAAATCAACTTTTGGTTTCATCAGAATTACTCAAATTACATTTGATATAAAAATCAAAGGATAGCATCGTCGGCTATCCTTTTTTGTTGTTGTCTAACTAAAAAAATGAGATGTTTTATCTACTGAACCGGCTTCTAAAGAGTCGGTTCTTTCATTTTAAAAACAAATTTATTGGGCTTCGACAAACTCAGCCTGGCAAGATTCATTATAAGTTAAATATTAAGAATGTCACATTTTGGCCTTTGGAAGTGTTTATGTAAACATTAAAAAAAGCCACTTCTTGCGAAGCGGCTTTTGTATTATTTTCAGATCAATTATTTAGCAGCTTGCACATTGATGCCAAGCTCGATATCTTTACTGATCATCCATTCTGCTGGATCGGTTTCATCAGTCCCGAATTTGATTCCCCAGTCTGCCCTGTTTACCGTAAACTTAGCTTCAATTGAGGTTTTACCATCCGCAACAGTCACTTTCGCAGGGAAAGATACATTGACTGTTTTACCCAATAAAGTCAGGTTTCCGCTAATGGTTTTGTTGGCACCAGCAACCGCATCTTTTGGAAGATCGCCCTTTACATCGTCCACAGAAGTGATTTTAAAATCTGAAGTCGGATTCTTAGCCACATCAAAAAAGTCAGGATTTTTTAAATGAGCCTCAAGATCAGCCGGTTTTTTATCTGCCTCGGTCACCGATGCAGGATTAACCTTTAGGCTGGTCATATCAATCACAAAATCACCTGATGTAATTGCATTATTCTCCACGGTAATTTCACCAGACTTAAGGTTCAAAGTTCCCCAACGAGGTGCAAATCCACCTTTGTGAAATGCCTTCCAATCAACATTAGAAGTTGCTAAATCAACTTTGTAGGAATCCCCTGTTTTTGCAGCAACTTCCTGCGCATCTTTAACAGATTCTTTTTTGTCATTACACGCTGTAAACATAAGTGCAGCGCCTGCCAACGCCAATACTGTTAATTTTTTCATTACTAAATATTTTTATTTTTCAGTTGCAAAAATAGGAAACCTATTCACATGAAGCATTGATGTAGATCAATAAAAATTTGACCATCGCTTTTAATTAGTACATATTAAAACTCCTCTAATGCTTTGGAAACGCCCAGTCCAAATAACGCAAAATCATAAATAGCAGGATCGTTGGGGTTATATTTGCGGAGAATCATATCCAGTTCCTCCACTGCTTTCCAGTCATTTTGTTTACGGGTTAATATACCGAGTTTTCTTGAAATATTAGCGGTGTGAACATCCAGCGGAACCGACAAAAACCGGGCATCAATATTCTCCCAAATACCAAAATCTACCCCTTTTTTATCTTTTCGCACCATCCAGCGGAGAAACATGATTAACCTTTTGGACGCGGAATTCTTGTAAGGAGAACTGACATGTTTTTGTCCCCGGTGCTGCTCGATGATAAAATAATTCCGGAATCGTTCTATGGAATGATAAAAATTGGTTTCATTTTCATTGATGAGAAAGACGTCTTCCAGACTATCAAACTGAGTATAAATTCGTCTGAAATTCTTTAAAAAGAAAATGAAATCCTCATGATTAAATGTCCTGTGAATCGCTTTTGATGGGATTTTATCCAAATCAGACTCTGTAAAATTCATGATAAAATCGTAAGGTGACTGCCCCATCAATTCCATCATTTTGTTGGCATCATTGATAATCGATTTTCTATTGCCCCAAGCAATACTGGCTGACAAAAAACCCGCGATCTCGATATCTTGCTTTAGAGAAAAACGATGTGGAATCTGAATTGGGTCATCGGTAATAAAATCCTGAGAATTGTATAATTCCGCTTTTTCGTTCAGCAGATCGAAAATATCTTCTTCTTTCAAATTCATTGTTCAAAAATACGAATTGTTTTTGTCGCAAAGGTGAAAGACAAACAATCATAAAACGAAAAAAGCCGCAAAGTTCTCATTGAAAACATTTGCGACTTAATTAATTATTGATTTAAAATCTAGATTTTAAAATATTTTTTATCTTCCGATTACTTCGGTTATAGGATTGCCAACATTACCACTTGGGAACTGGATGTGCAAAAGGGAAGAAACAGTTGGTGCAATATCCGTCATGAAATAAGGTTTGTTGCTCTCGCCATGCGGTATGCCCCATCCCATAAAAATCAAAGGTATGTGAGAATCGTAGGAATTCCAAACGCTGTGTGTAGTCCCAGTTTTGGAATAAGGCGGCAACATAGAATCATGAGAAATCAGCTGGATATCACCACTTCTTTGCCTGTTGATCCCATTGATAATTCGTTGCTTGATAGGCTCGGGAATAGTTGCTTCCTGAACCTTGGTAGTAGAAACTGCATACAATACATTGGGATCTTTTGTTATTTCCTGGATGGCAAAATCTTTGATCGCTTCCAAATCCAGTTTGTTATCTGCGATCAGTTTTCTGTCAAAATAGACCTGATAATTATCTATGGCATTAATCAGTTTGTCAACCCCAAATTTCTCTTTCAGTTTTGCGGAGACATTTTTCTGCATGCCTTCTCCAAAAAAGCCGGTCGCAATTTTATGTTCTTGAAGGAAACCAACGGAATGTGCCCCACCATGATCTGCGGATAAGAAAACCGTATATTGGCCTTTGCCCACTTTGCTGTCTAGATATTTGAAAAATTCAGCCAAATCCTGATCCAGTCTTAGATAAACATCTTCTACTTCTATAGAATTGGGTCCAAACTTATGACCGGCATAATCGGTAGAGGCAATGTTGATCGCCAGAATATCCGTAATATTGTCCCCGCCCAAATTTTCACCTTCTACAGATGCTTCCGCCAATTTCAGCGTGAGCGTGTTTCCAAAAGGTGTAGATCTGATATTATCTTTTTTGTCCTGATAATCTGCAGCAAGGTTGCTGTAAGGGAAAGTAGGCGTTTTTGCACTTCCCAACAAACCCTCCCAAGGCGAATTGTCGGGTGCACTCTCTGTGTACTGATTGATTGGAAGGAGTGTATTCCAGCCATTGGCAACCAGTTTTTCCGGAAGTTTTTGTGCATTAAACGTCTTTACCCAGGTAGGCAATTCATTCATATAGTACGAACTTGTGATAAAGTCCCCTGTAGAATCATCAAACCAAAAAGCGCCATTAGGCGTATGGCCGGCAGGTAATATAGAAGCGCGATCCTTCAGTGAAACGCCAATGACTTTACCCTGAAAATTCGTCGCCAACCTCAGTTCATCTGTAATCGTTGTAGACCACAGGTTTTTGGGTGAATGGCTTCCAATCTTCGCGTTAGTTGTGCCTACAGGTTTTACACTCTCGTCCGTGGTGCAATAAACGTTTTTACCGGTTTCCTTGTCCATCCAGTCATTTCCGGCAATACCATGGATAGCAGGAACAGAGCCTGTATAGATCGAAGTATGCCCCAAGGCAGTTACCGTAGGAACATAGGGGATATGAACATTATTAAGAGAATAACCAGTATTGAGGAGTCTTTTGAAACCATCATTCCCAAATTTGTTATAATAGCGGTAAAGATAATCCCAGCGCATCTGGTCTATAACAAGACCTACTACAAGTTTTGGTCTTTCAACATTATTTAATTTTGTTTTTTGGGCTTCTACATTCGCCATCGTGGCTACAGCCAGCAGGAGAATCTGAATTTTTCTGAACATCCGATTACTTTTTATTGCCGTCAAATTTACAGTTTTAAAAAGTTTTAGGAAAAGAACTGTATTAATTTTAATTAAAACTGTTGGCAATAAAAAAAGAACGGAAGTGATCCGTTCTTATCCATTGTAGTTATAAAAATTACTTTGCGCCACCCGCATCTTTCTCCACATCGGTTTTAGTATTTTCTTTAACTTTTTGGTTTCCAAAACGCTTCACAAAAGTCAGAGAAAAACCATACCAGTCCCATTTGTTATAGCTTTGAACAGTACCTATTTGGGTATAAGTAGTTGTGTTCATACTTGGTCTTTTAAAGATATTCATCAATTGAAGACTTGTCTCGATCTGTGAAACAGGGAAAATTTTGGTCACCGATATATTATGAAAATAATTATACTTATTAGAAACTGAATTCCCGTTATTTTGATTATCAACGCTAAACCAAGCGCTTACATTAATATTCTTGTTAAAAAGATTGGTGTAAGAAAGGTTAGCTGTACCACCCAGATAGCTGATGTAATTGTTGGCATTTCCTAATCCGTTTCTTTGGTTAAAATCGCTATTATCAATGTAATACCATCCAAGGCCGAGATTGACGTTCAATTTATTTTTTAAAAGATTCTGATTTGTATTGGCAAACAAGTAATATTTGTTCACCTTCCCTTTGAAGTTATCAGGAAACGTAATGGTTTTCAACAATTTCCCGTTAGCATCATATTCCTGTTGATAATTTTCCCAATAATCCTGATTGGTGAACGAGTATCTTGCAGAAAGAAAGTATTTTTTGAATAAACTCAGTTTCAACATAAATCGGTCATTCGGATTTGGGAGAAGCTCCATATTTCCACGGTAATAGATCCCTTCATTATTGGGCATTTCGAATGGATTAAATTCGGAAAACCAAGGTCTCCAAAGACTGTGGTTATAAGTAAAGCTCAAATCATAGTTGCTAGAAAACGCATATTTGAGTAAAACATTGGGCATGAAGCTACCATAAGAATCCTTCCTGCCATTGTTCCCTACATTTTCTCTGATTTTGAAATGAATGTATTCATAGCGCAAACCAAATCTGGTCTCTAATTTTTCAAAAAAGGTCTTGCTGTAATTAAGATATAAAGAATTGATGTTATCAACATAATGAAAATCACTTCTAAGGGTTTTCGAGCTGTCCATCAAATCAATATAATCATTCGGAATTACATTATTATTAAAATTAGCCTTGCCGCCAGCTTCCAATGTGCCACCTTTCCCTAGAGGCGTGGTGTAATCTATTTTGAAGTAATAATTACGGTTCTCAGCGTCTGTATTTATAAGTGTTTGCTGGGCAGGTGTAATCAAATTCCAATCTATGCTTTGAGAAGATTGAGTCGCATTTTTAAGAATCCTTTCTGCTCCGCTTTTTTCAGAATCATAATTAACCCCCAAATTAATATCCAGAATTTTATTTTTTTCTTTATCATAATACTTATAGAACAAATTGGTTCCCAAAGTATTATTGATTGAGGAATTTACCAATTTCTGATACGCTTTCTTTTGCAAAATATCATTGGTAAAGAAAGTTGTAAAGGAATCAGAATTAGCATCTCTATTGCCACGAGAATATTCCAGTACCAATCCCAGACTGTTTTTGTCATTCAACTCATACTCAGATGTAGAAGAAAAAGAAGGTGTTTTGTTGTTATAAGCACTTTGCGATTCTATCAACTGCCTATCTTTGTTAGCGTAATAATTGTAATCACTGGCATTTTTGATGACAAAAACATTGTCGTTATAGCTTCCTGTAAAGGTTTGTGTAAAATTCTTTTTGTGATAATTAAGATTGATACTGCCGTACTGGTTATTTTTGGTATTCTGTTTATTGGTAAGGGAAATACTCCCCTTAATCCCTTCATCATCTCGCTTTTTAAGTACAATATTGATTACAGCCCCAGTGGCTTCATACCTAGAAGATGGACTAGTAATCACCTCTACTTTCATCAGATTATCTGCAGGGATAGTTGCAAGATATTCTTTGAGCTCTTTGCCAGTAAATACGGTTTTTCTATCGTTGATATAAACCGTTACAGACTGGCCTTCTGCACGTATATTGTCGTTATTATCTATATTAACCAATGGCGTCATCCGCACAATATCCCATGTGGTATTTCCTGCAATGATAGAGCTATTTGCCACGTTAAAAACCGTTCTGTCAGCTTTATTTTCAACAGTCGGCTTCTTTGCGATTACAGTAACCGCTTCTATTTCTTTTTCTTTGGTCTTGATTGTGTCATTGGTCTGCGCCAAAGTTAACGTTGCAGCAAGCAATCCCAAGCTTGAAAAGATTAATCTCATGTTCAGTTTTTTATATAAGACAACAACAACAGAACATTTGTTACATCCAATTTTCATGAAATTGCTGTAAAATCGAATTTTAATTAAATTTGGACAAAATACTTTGAACATGAATCCAAAAGTAGACGATTATATTAATCAATCAAAACAGTGGAAGCACGAGCTGTATACGCTGAGAACCATCATATTGGACTGTGACTTGACAGAATCTCTAAAGTGGAGCAAACCATGTTACTCTTTTCTGGGGAAGAATATTGTTATTATACAAGGCTTCAAAAACTATTTTGCGCTTTTGTTTTTTAAGGGCGGAATTATGAAAGACCCTCATCACCTTTTGTTAAAAATGGGAGAAAATACCCAAGCCGGCAGACAGTTGCGATTTGAAAATGTTCAGGATATTCTGGATAAAAAGCAAATTATCAAAGACTATATTTTCGAAGCTATTGAGATAGAAGAACGGGGCGAAAAGGTTGAAATAAAAAAAGAAGCGATACCAATTCCCGAAGAATTTCAGATAAAACTGAATGAAAATCCCGAATTAAAAAATGCTTTTGAATCTTTAACGCCGGGAAGACAACGAGGTTATTTGTTTTATTTCTCTTCACCTAAACAATCCAAAACGAGAGAATCCCGTATAGAAAAATCCATCCCCAATATCCTTGACGGAAAAGGCATAAATGACTAAAGATTGAAAAAGGAAATAACAGTCCAGCCCTTAGAAGGAATAAACGTTCTATAATCTGATATTAACAAAAAAAGCCGCATTGGAAAAATGCGGTTTTTAGGTTTATGACTTGTACAATCTAGAATTTTAAGTCGCCATTCACTTCTTTTACGGCTTTGGCAGCTTCGGCAAACTTCAGCTGTTCGTCTGCGGTCAAGGTGATATTGACGATGCTTTCTATACCATCTTTTCCTATAATAGCCGGTACGCCTAGGCAAATATCGCTCTGCCCATATTCGCCATCCAGCATTACAGAGCAAGGGATCATTTTCTTTTGGTCACACAGGATAGCCTGCACCATTACTGACACAGCAGCTCCCGGAGCATACCAAGCCGAAGTCCCCAATAGTTTGGTAAGCGTAGCACCTCCCACTTTGGTTTCTTCTATTACAGAGGCTTTTTGCTCATCATCCAAAAACTCGGAAACTGGCACTCCGTTTCTTGTCGCTTTGCTGTAGAGCGGCAACATCCCGGTATCAGAATGCGCAGCAATCACCATCCCATCTACATCAGAAATGGGACTTCCCAAGGCTTCTGCCAACCTGTATTTGAACCTTGCAGAATCAAGCGCACCGCCCATCCCGATAATCCTTTCTTTTGGAAGACCAGAAGTTTTGTGAACCAAATATGCCATGGTATCCATCGGGTTTGACACCACGATAATAATAACATCTGGGGAATATTTTACCAAGTTTTCTGTCACATCTTTTACGATGCCTGCATTGATTCCAATTAATTCTTCCCTGGTCATCCCTGGTTTTCTTGGGATCCCAGAGGTGATAACTGCCACTTTGGAACCTGCCGTTTTAGAATAATCGCCCGTTGTCCCCGTAATGGTGGTATCAAAGCCATTAAGAGAAGCGGTTTGCATCAGATCCATCGCTTTGCCTTCGGCAAAACCCTCTTTAATATCTACCAATACCACTTCTGATGCAAAATTTTTCATTGCAATATACTCTGCGCAGCTTGCTCCTACGGCGCCGGCTCCTACTACGGTAACTTTCATAATATAATTTTTTTGTTTTGATATAATTCCAGGTTTGCCAATGTGTAAGTTGATAACATTTCACCTTGGCAAAAAACTGTTTGCTAATAATCGTAAATATAATAAAACTTCCTTTGTCTGATATAAAAATAAAATCCAATTTTTATCATATCGCGATGGCTTGATCAATCATTGAGCCTATTTGCATGATTAATGGTCAAATGATGTTATAATAACATTTGTATTATAATTTGGTGCATAATAATTAATTCAGCAATGAAATGTGATTCATATTTTGTAAATTTGCTTGGAAAATTTTTGAATATATGTCAGAAAACAATATAAAATCTATTGCCGTTCTCACTTCCGGAGGAGATGCACCAGGAATGAATGCCGCGCTCCGAGCCGTTGTAAGGACAGCAAACCACTTCGATATTACCTGTTACGGGATTCGCGAAGGTTATAACGGCCTCATTGCCGGTGATGTTACCAAAATGGGCGCAAGGTCTGTAAAAAATATTATCAATCAAGGCGGAACCATTCTAAAATCTGCCAGATCCAAAGAATTCATGACGCCAGAAGGTCGTAAAAAAGCTTACGAACAATGCCAGAAGCTGGGCATTGATGCTTTGGTATGTATTGGCGGAGACGGTAGTTTTACCGGAGCTAAAATATTTAATGAAGAATTTGGTATCAAAGTAATTGGCGTTCCAGGGACTATTGATAACGATATCTTCGGGACAGACAATACGATTGGTTATGACACCGCGCTTAACACCGCGATGGATGCCATAGATAAAATCCGTGATACGGCTACCTCACACAACCGTGTATTTTTTGTAGAAGTGATGGGGCGTGATGCCGGTTTTATTGCACTGAACAGTGGTATTGCGACAGGTGCATTAGACATCCTGATCCCGGAAAGAAAAGACAGCATCCATGATCTTTTTGAAAACTTCCGTACGGCTGAGAAAGTTGGTAAATCTTCCAGCATTGTAGTAGTTGCAGAAGGCGAAGAGCTGGGCAGCATCTATGACATTGCCAAAGCCACAAAAGAAGAGTTCCCAAATTTTGACATCCGTGTTACGATTTTGGGCCATATCCAAAGAGGCGGATCGCCTAGCTGTGCAGACCGTGTGCTGGCAAGCAACCTGGGTTATGGTGCTGTAATTGGCCTTATGGAAGGTAAAAACAAAGTGATGGTAGGTATGCAGGGGAACAAAATCACCTACACGCCTATTGAAGAAGCCATTAAAAAACATAACGAAATCGATAAAAAGCTATTGCATATCGCAGAGATATTGGCAATGTAATCATTCATTAATAATAATTTAAAAACCTAAATTTTTTTAAACAATATGTCAACAATTAAAGTAGGAATTAACGGATTCGGTAGAATAGGACGTTTAGTATTCAGAGCAATGACTGAAAGAGACAACATCGAAGTAGTAGGTATCAATGACCTTATCGATGCAGAGTACATGGCTTATATGCTAAAATACGATTCTGTTCACGGAACATTTAAAGGAGAAGTATCGGTACAGGGTAACAACCTTGTCGTTAACGGAAAAACCATCCGCGTAACAGCTGAGAAAGATCCTAACAACCTAAAATGGAACGAGGTAGGCGCAGAATATATCGTAGAATCTACAGGATTATTCCTTACCAAAGATGCTGCACAAGCCCACATCAATGCTGGTGCTAAGAAAGTAATCCTTTCTGCTCCTTCAAAAGATGATACTCCAATGTTTGTAATGGGTGTCAACCACAAAGAATTGACAGATGATGTAAAAATCTTCTCCAATGCTTCTTGTACAACCAACTGTTTGGCGCCGTTGGCTAAAGTAATCCACGATAACTTCGGTATTGCAGAAGGCCTTATGACAACAGTACACGCTACTACAGCCACTCAAAAAACTGTGGACGGACCGTCTGCAAAAGACTGGAGAGGTGGTAGATCTGCACTTAACAACATTATCCCATCTTCTACAGGTGCTGCAAAAGCAGTAGGGAAAGTAATCCCTTCACTTAACGGTAAATTGACAGGTATGTCTTTCCGAGTACCAACAGCAGACGTTTCTGTTGTAGACCTTACTGTTAGATTGGAGAAACCAACTTCTTATGACGAAATTGCAGCAGCTGTAAAAGCAGCTTCTGAAGGTGAGTTGAAAGGTATACTTGGTTATACTGAAGATGCTGTAGTTTCCCAGGATTTTGTAAGCGATGCAAGAACATCTATCTTTGATAAAGAAGCAGGTATCATGTTGTCTCCAACTTTTGTAAAATTGGTTTCTTGGTATGATAACGAATGGGGTTATTCTAACAAACTAACAGACCTTTTGGTACACTCTTCTTCTTTGTAAGAAAAACTTTTTTAAGTCTTAATAGAACCTTCGGCCAGTCCGGAGGTTTTTTATTTTTTGTATCATTTGTTTTTTGCAACTATTTTTTTCCAATATATTATTAAACAATGTATTATCTATAAAATTTCAAAAAATTAGTAATTGAAAATTAAAATGATTATTTTTGAGAATAATTTTACGATACAATGAGTAACAACGATGATAAGAAAAAAGCACTACAACTGGTGCTTGAAAAACTAGACAAAACATACGGAAAAGGGACAGTTATGACCTTGGGAGAGGATTCTGTAGATACGACTATAGAAGTAATTCCTTCAGGATCGCTTGGGCTGGATCTGGCTTTGGGTGTTGGCGGATATCCAAGAGGAAGGATTATAGAAATCTATGGACCGGAATCCTCAGGTAAAACTACCCTTACACTGCATGCCATTGCCGAAGCCCAAAAAGCAGGTGGTATCGCAGCATTTATTGATGCTGAGCATGCATTCGACAGGAATTATGCCGCTAAACTTGGCATTGACTTGGAAAACCTCATCATTTCCCAACCGGACAACGGTGAGCAGGCTTTGGAGATTGCTGATAACTTGATCAGATCTGGCGCAATTGATATTGTTGTGATTGACTCGGTGGCAGCCCTTACACCAAAAGCCGAGATTGAAGGAGAAATGGGAGATTCCAAAATGGGGCTTCATGCAAGGCTGATGTCACAGGCCTTAAGAAAATTAACCGCAACCATTTCCAGAACCAAATGTACTGTTATCTTTATCAACCAGCTCCGTGAAAAAATCGGTGTAATGTTTGGTAACCCAGAGACGACCACTGGTGGTAATGCGCTTAAATTTTATGCTTCTGTAAGAGTTGACATCAGAAAAGCAAGTGCACCCATCAAAAATGGTGACGAGGCGATTGGTAGCCGCGTGAAGGTGAAGATTGTTAAGAACAAAGTGGCTCCGCCTTTCAAAATGGCAGAATTTGACATCATGTATGGCGAAGGTGTTTCCAAAGTTGGAGAGATCCTGGATACAGCCGTAGATCTTGGCGTAGTGAAGAAGAGTGGATCTTGGTTCAGTTATGAAGACACCAAACTAGGACAAGGACGTGATGCTGTGAAAGATGTTTTGAAAGATAACCCTGAATTATCCGAAGAAATAGAAAATAAGATCAAAGAAGCGATCAATAATAAATAAAAAAATGCTGTGAACTATTTCACAGCATTTTTTTTTATTTAAAGAAATAAGTTAATCCCAGGCTGACCACCTGTTCTGATTTCTTCTTCTGAGTATCGGGATCCATCGTCCATGATTCTACAAGATTAGGATAAGTGTTAGACAATCCTATATCATATTTTAACGCAATCTCTAACTGCCTCTTATAACTATATCCTATCCCTGCACCCAACCCTATATTAAAGGAATTAGCCTTACCATTAAACCCTGGATGAGCAGGGTCTCCATCTGCTGTATAAACTGGACGACTAGGATTTTTGATTTTTTGATCAATTAAGAAATTAAATCGTGGCCCTGCTAATCCAAAAAACTCAGACTCTGCTTCAGAAAAATAAGCTTTGAAATTAAGAGGAACACTAATGTAATTATTAGCATACACAGCATGATCCCATCCTTTAGCTTTCTCATATTTTCTATCGCCGCCTTCCCCAGCCCCAAAGTAGAGCACTTCACCCTGAATATAAAACTGCTCTGCAAGCCCCACAGGAACCTGAGCTGTAACGCCTCCAAGAACCGAAAATCTAGGTCCTGAAGGATTGTGCGCATTTCTTACCCTAGAGTATGTCCCACCTGCTACAACCCCGAAAACAGTAGACCTGAAATCGATCTGAGCCTGAGATAAGAAAGACAACAAAAAAAGAGAACTAAAAAGGATTTTTTTCATATTTGTGTGTTTTTATAATTATGCTAAAACCTGTGCAACTGTCTTACCAATCTCTGCCGGAGAAGCAACTACATGGATGCCGCACTCGCTCATGATAGCCATTTTTGCCTGAGCAGTATCATCTGCACCACCTACAATAGCACCAGCATGTCCCATTGTTCTTCCTTTTGGTGCTGTCTGCCCAGCGATGAAACCTACAACCGGTTTTTTAGAACCTGATGCTTTGTACCATCTTGCAGCTTCAGCTTCCAACTGGCCACCAATCTCACCAATCATTACAACAGCTTCAGTTTCTGGATCGTTGATAAACAATTCCAAAGCTTCTTTTGTTGTGGTCCCGATGATAGGGTCTCCACCAATACCGATAGCAGTAGAAACACCGTAACCAGCTTTCACCACTTGATCAGCAGCTTCGTAAGTTAGAGTCCCTGATTTTGAAACAATCCCTACTTTACCTTTTTTGAAAACGAAACCTGGCATAATACCAATTTTAGCTTCATCGGAAGTGATGATACCTGGACAGTTAGGACCGATTAACCTACAGTCTTTATCGTGGATATAATCTTTTACCTTCACCATATCAGCAACTGGAATTCCTTCAGTAATACATACAATTACTTTGATACCAGCTTCTGCAGCCTCCATCACAGCATCTGCAGCAAACGCTGGCGGAACAAAAATAATACTGACGTTGGCACCTGTTTTTTCAACAGCCTCAGCAACAGAATTAAAAACAGGTTTACCAAGATGCTCGCTGCCACCTTTTCCTGGTGTAACACCGCCTACAACGTTGGTTCCGTAATCGATCATCTGACCTGCGTGAAAAGTACCCTCGTTACCTGTAAAGCCCTGTACGATAACTTTAGAATCTTTGTTTACTAATACTGACATTTTTTATTATAATTTATTGATTTTACAAACTTTTGTTACTCGCAAAAATAACGATAATTATTCATATTTTCCTGCAAACGTTATTTTTTTGAATAATTTAAAATATGATTTACTTCAGATTTTTTAGCTTCACCTCTTTTCTGAGATAATCCCGGAATTCTTCTGCAATGGCTCCAAAATAAGTTCCTTTTTTAAGATCTCTATTAACACCACATTTCGCTAAGAGGACCGTCCCCTTTTCAATCGTTAAACCCGAAGCCATCCCCACCTGTCCCCATATAGTAACCTCGTCCTCTATAGTACAGCAGCCTGCAATCCCCGTTTGGGAGGCTATCAAAACTTTTTTTCCTATAATGGTGTCGTGCCCAATCTGGATTTGGTTATCCAAGATGCTGCCTTCCCCAATAATCGTGGCATCGGTAACGCCGCGGTCTATGGTACATGCGTTGCCAATCTCTACATTATTTTCTATGACAACATGACCTACAGAAATAAGCCTATCAAAATTACCATTCAGTTTTCTGTAATAGAAGGCATCGCCGCCGATGACCGTATTGGCCTGGATGATAACATTATCACCAATTATTGTCCTGTCACCAATCACCACATTCGGAAAGATATGACAGTTTTTTCCAATGGTAACATCATTACCGATTACCACAGAGGGATGAATAAATGTATTATCGCCCACCTGGATGTCATGTAGCTCTTCCCGAAAATTAGAAATCCTGGTAAAATGGGTATTGATTTTATTAAAATCTCTGAACGGATCATCCGAAATCAAAAGAGCCTTACCATCCGGACACGGAACTTCTTTATCAATCAAAATAACTGTTGCTGCAGAGTTGAGCGCCTTATCATAATATTTGGGATGGTTAACAAAAACGATATCGCCGGGACGCACACGGTGGATCTCATTGCTACCCAAAACCTGGAAATGCTCATCTCCTATATATTTTGCATTAATAATCTCTGCAATGGTTTTGAGATTTTGTGGCTGATTAAAAGTCATAAATAGTTATTGAAATTTAAAATAGATATTCAGATACAATCAAGTTTTATTAGTCATAATATCTACTGATTGTTAAAGTTCTATGTGAGAATCTGAGTTAAGGACTTAAAAAAAAAAATGGAAGAATGAAGATCAACTCCAGACTTCCATCTTGATTTATTTTACCCTTTCCAGATAAGAGCCGTCTTCTGTATTTACTTTGATTTTATCGCCAGGTTCTATAAAAAGTGGAACCATCACGCGTGCACCAGTTTCTACGATAGAATTCTTGAGTGCGTTGGTTGCGGTATTCCCTTTTACACCCGGATCTGCTTCTACCACTTCCAGGTATACTGTTGGTGGGATCTCGGCAGAAAGTGGTGTTTCATCAGCTTCCTTCAAGATAATTGTTACCTCTTCGCCCGCTTTCATAAACTGAGAGTTCTCAATCATCTCCTTATTAAGATAGATCTGAGAGAAATCATCATTGTTCATAAAGTGAAAACCATTGTCATCCTCATAAAGATACTGGAATTTTCTTGTAATCACACGCACTTCATCAATCTTGTGACCCGCAGAGAATGTGTTATCCACTACTTTACCATTGGTTACAGATTTTAGCTTGGTTCTTACAAATGCAGGTCCTTTACCCGGTTTCACGTGTAGAAACTCGATTACCTTGTAGATGTCATTGCTGAACTCGATGCAAAGTCCTTTTTTAATATCGTTGCTTGTTGCCATTAGATATAGATAAACTTATTTATTTTTAATTAATTATTCTTTAGAAGAGCCATAGCCTTTTACAATACCACGTGGGGAGTTTTGTACAAAGGTGATTATTTCGTCGCGCTCCATGGTAGGTAGCATCTCTTTTTCGATATATTCTATTGCCTGCGACACATTCATCTTCATCTGGAAGATATAACGGTAAATTTTCTGAATTTCGAAGATCTTATCGTTGGTAAAACCTCGTCTCCTAAGTCCCACAGAATTGATTCCTGCATAAGAAATAGGCTCTCTTGCTACTTTTATATACGGCGGAATATCCTTCCTTATTAGAGAACCACCGGAAATCATGACGTGTTTGCCTATCTTACCAAATTGTTGAACTGCAGAAAGACCACCCATAACTACAAAATCACCAATCTCAACATGTCCCGCAATACCACATCCATTGGCAATAATAACATTGTTACCAATAATACAGTCGTGCGCCACGTGAGATGTAGCCATTATAAGGCAATTATCCCCTACTTTTGTGAAACCCAGTGCCTTGGTACCGCGGTTGATGGTAACACATTCTCTAAGTGTGGTGTTATCACCGATTATAGTTTGAGTATCTTCTCCGTCAAATTTTAGATCCTGAGGAATGGCTGAGATTACGGTGCCCGGGAAAATTTTACAGTTTTTTCCAATCCTTGCACCATCCATAATGGTTACATTAGACCCAATCCAAGTCCCAGATCCTATCACTACGTCAGAGGAAATAGTGGTAAATGGTTCTACAGTGACGTTTTTGCCAATTTTAGCTCTTGGATCTACTGCGGTAAGCTGGTGAATCATAAATTATATTTTGTTTTTAGCAACCTGTGCCATCAGTTCACCTTCTACAACCACGCTGTCTCCTACATAGCCATAGCCTTGCATGTGGACAATTCCTCTTCTTATAGGTTCAATCAATTCTATTTTGAATATCACCTGATCTCCCGGTACTACCTTTTTCTTGAATTTCACATTATCCATTTTCACAAAGTAAGTTGAATAATTCTCAGGATCTGGCACATTAGCTAATACCAGAATTCCACCTACCTGAGCCATGGCTTCTACCTGCAAAACACCTGGCATCACAGGTTCTTTAGGAAAATGGCCCACGAAGAAAGGTTCGTTCATCGAGACATTTTTAAGTCCTACAACATGGGTTTCAGAAAGTTCCAAAATTTTATCGACCAATAGAAACGGCGGCCTGTGCGGTAACAGTTTCATAATTCCGTTGATGTCAAAAACAGGCTCTGCCTTGAGGTCAAAATCAGGAACGTTTTTTCTTTTTTGCAATTTGTATTGTCTATTTAATTTTTTGGCAAACTGGGTGTTTACAAAGTGTCCCGGTTTATTGGCAATTACGCGCCCTTTGATCCTCACACCTACCAGTGCCAAGTCACCAATAACGTCCAGCAGCTTATGTCTGGCAGCTTCGTTGGTAAAATTAAGCGTTAGGTTATCCAAGATACCGTTGGGGCGGATAGATACTTCCTCTTTACCAAAAGCAACCTTTAGTTTTTCGGTAGTTTCAGGCGTCAGTTCTTTGTCCACATAAACAATCGCATTGCTGATGTCACCACCTTTTATAAGGTTAGCATCCAAAAGCTGCTCCAGCTCATGTAAAAAACTGAATGTCCTGGCCGGAGCTATCTCATCTTTAAATTCAGAGATATTTTTCATACTGGCATTTTGGGTACCCAAAACTTTGGTCCCAAAATCCACCATGGTGGTAATCTCATAATCATCTGCAGGAATCACAGTCAGTTCCGAGCCTGTAGAAGGATCAATATAATTCATCACTTCTTTGATGACCAAATATTCTCTTGGTAAATCCTGCTCGGTAACGCCTACTTTTTCTATAGCCTCTACAAAGAATTTTGAAGAACCATCAAGAATAGGTGGTTCTGCGCTGTTCATTTCCAGGATGGCATTATCAATATCCATACCTACAAGTGCTGCTAACAGATGCTCGCATGTGTGAATTTTAACACCCAGTTTTTCCAGCGTGGTACCACGCTCTGTGGTAGTGACGTAGTTAACGTCTGCCTCTACCTGCGGACGGCCTTCTAGGTCTGTTCTTACAAAAACAAATCCTGTATTTTCTTTAGCCGGCTTGATGGTAAGGCTAACTTCTTTTCCTGTATGAAGACCTATTCCCGAAAGGGAAATATCTTCTTTGATGGTTTTCTGTTTATCGCTCATTGTATAAGTTTTGAGGTGGAAGAATGGCTTCTGCTCCCGATACCTTTACTCTGATTTTTTATTTTCTAATTCTTCTATTCTTTTCACAATGTCTGTAAAATGGCGGAAATGCACATAATTCCTTCGGTAGTCGCTGTAGTTGATAGCAGGCGAACCATAGAGCGTCTCACCGTCTTTTGCGGATGAGTTAACTCCACTCTGAGCCTGGATCTTCACCTGATTACCAATTTTGATATGCCCAACGATTCCTACCTGGCCCCCAATCTGGTTCCAGTCGCCAATAATGGTAGAGCCTGCAATACCAGCCTGAGCTGCGATGACATTATTCTCACCAATTTTCACATTATGTGCAATCTGAATTAGGTTATCAATCTTAGTTCCTTTACCAATAATCGTAGAACCAATGGTTGCACGGTCTATGCTGCAGTTGGAACCAATCTCCACATTGTCTTCTATAATGACATTCCCCAATTGAGGGATTTTCTTAAAACCTTCTGCCGTTGGCTGAAAACCAAATCCGTCGCCACCCACCACAGTATTGGAATGGATGATGCAATTATCGCCCACCACACAATAATCGTAGATCCTTGCGCCACTATCTATTTTACAGTTTTTGCCAATCTTAACGCCTTTGCCAATGTAAACATGCGGGTAGATCTGGGTATTTTCGCCTACTTTGGCTTTCTCCGATACATAGGTAAATGCCCCGATGTACACATTCTCACCAACCTCTGCAGTCTCATGGAAGAAAGAACCTTCTTCTATGCCGGTTTTTCTGCCCTGCATCTCCTGATAAAGATTCATCAATACCTGAAAAGACAGGTACGCATCCTCCACAGCAATGATGACAGGTTTATACTCTTTATTATCTTCCAGCAAACTCTCCGAAACAATCAATACGGCGCAATCTGTAGCGTCTACATAAGGCAAAAACCGCTCCTGCCCTACAAAAGACAAGTGTCCGGCCTGGCCATTTTCTATTGGTGACACGCCTGTAATAACAGTACTTCCGTCCCCGATGATTCTTCCGTTAATGAGTCCTGCAATCTGTTCTGCACTAAATTCCATAGTTTGCAAAGATAAATATTTTATTAATTATCCGTTAATTTTTATCATTAACAATTAAATCTCTCTTGGGTAATACAGGATATACTTCTTGGTTGCGGTCTCCATACATCCAAAAAGGATCTGGTTTTCGGATTCTTCCAGCTTCAATGTCTTACCGGATTTTTCAAGCAAACAAATAGGTTGCTTTTCAGTATCATATGGCAGTAAGCTCCTTGAGATCTGACCAACTAATTCCTCACCATTATCTATATTGAAATGATTATTCGTTTGCAAGATTTTTTCTTTAATCAACTCTTCGGAAAAAGGTTTGGACGAAATAATACTTTTCGGAAAATCCCTATAAATTACAACTTTACACAACCTTGCCAATATAAAATCGTCATGGTTTGCCCATTCTTTAATCGCCTGATAGACATCCATATCATCTAACAATGTAAATCGTCTGATATCTTCTTCTGTCGCCTCCTCAAAATGGTTTTTAATCAAAAAATACTTGAGGTTGGAAGGTGCATCCAGAGTAACATTTTGGGATACCAGATACTTGGCTCGATTTAAAATCTGAACCAGGATATGCTCTGCCAAAGCTGCTGTCTTGTGATAGTAAACCTGCCAATACATAAACATCCTTGCGGTCAAATAATTCTCAACCGAATAAATCCCCTTTGCATCAATCACCAGCTCTTCATTACTCACGTTCATCATAGAAATAATCCTTTCCACATTCACGCTGCCTTCTGTAACACCTGTGTAAAAACTGTCACGTTTAAGATAATCCATCCTGTCAACATCTAATTGGGAGGAAATCAATTGGTTAAAAAATGGTCTGTGATATTTTCCTTGGAACATTTCTATTGCCAAATCCAGTTTTCCTTTGAACTCTTTATTAAGTCTGTTCATCAGCAAAATGGAAATTTTCTCATGATGCCAGTCATCCATCAGCATATTTTCCAAAGCGTGGGAAAATGGGCCGTGCCCAATATCGTGGAGCAAAATTGCCAGCATGGCTGCCTTTTCCTCATCTTTTGATATTTTTACGCCTTTCAGTTTCAGCGTTTCCAATACTTTGAACATGAGATTCATGGCGCCAAGGGCATGGTGAAACCTGGTATGTTTGGCACCCGGAAAAATAAGGGACAAAAGCCCTGTTTGGGAAATCCGGCGCAACCTTTGGAAATAGGGATGTTCTATAACATCAAAGAGAATCTCGTGAGGAATTTTTATAAATCCGTGAACCGGATCGTTGATGATTTTCAGTTTGTTTTGCACCTTTAATAGTTGATGATTCATACAAAAATAGGGATTTTTAATTGGTTTTTAAATCAAAAAATTAAGGGTTAAGAATTAATTTATGATATTAAATTTGATTTGTAAATTTGAATTTAAAAAACTTTCTCTATGAACAAAATTAAAAATGTAAGTCAATTTATAGAACAAGTGATAAAAATAACATCAAACCAAGAAAGTTCAGAACAAATTTATTGGTTTAGAGGTGAATCTAATACTGACTATTCATCACCTTTAGTTCCTAATGAGTATAGAGAGATATCTGATACATTAAAAAATATAAAAAATAAGCGTTTTTTCTCAAAAAACATTAAATCTATTGAGGCAAATATTGATGCTGAGTATTTTAGAAAGTCTTTCAAATATTTAAAAGATAATAAAGTGAAAAATAATTTTGCAAATAGGTATTTTTTGAAACAGCATTACGGAATATCTACGAGATTATTAGATTGGACGGAAAACGCATTAATAGCATTGTATTTTGCAATTAGCTCCAATGAAAAAAATGATGGACGTATTTGGATTTTAAATCCATTTGAATTAAATAACATTACATTTCAAAGAATTTTAGGAAGTGAAAAAAATTGCAAAATAATTCCAAGTTTAGATAATAATTTCAAAAAGAAAAATTTATTCAACAAAGAAGGAAAATTTAGGATCACAGAAATCTCTAGACGTTATCTTCTAATGGATTTTTCAAATGATAATACAGAAGACGAAAAATCATATTTTCCTTTAGCAATTTACCCTCCATTCATTGATGATAGAATTCAATCTCAGTCCGGATGTTTTACTATATTTGGAAATGAGATTAATGGATTCTCAGAAATGAATAATTCTAACATTTTAAATAGCATTACAATCGAAAAAGACTGTAAAAAGAATATGTTAAAAGAATTATCCTTATTAGGAGTAAATGAAAACACTATCTATCCAGGTCTAGATGGATTGGGAAAAAGTATAAAAAATAAATATTCTCAAGAATATTTTAATAATTCGGAAGCAATTATTCATTTACTACAAAATCAAGATTATAATTAATCTTTGCATATTTTTAAGAAATAAAATATTCAAGAATTATAATTTTCAAACCAATATCCTCAAACTCTTCGGCAACACTTTGATGTGAATCGGGGATTTGATTTTCTTAAACTCGCCATCAATATGCCAGGTTTTTGTATTGACTTTAAACTCGATTTCGGATACAGGAAGGTAAGTCACATAATCATCGTCTTTCAGACGTTTTGTAAACATCCTGAATGCAAAAAAAGGCGAATAGGTCAAAGGGAATTTCTTAACCAAAACCAAATCTACCAAACCGTCACTTTTGCTCGCCATAGGCGCAATGTAGGCATTGTTCCCAAACTGCCTGGTATTTGCGATATTCAGCATCAGGTATTTGCCGTTGTAGGACCGGTATTCTTCCTGCAGAAACTTGATCTTAATTGGTTTATAATTGAAAAATGTTTTGATGGATACCTTAATATAATTCTTAAAACCACGGTTGGTCTTCTCAAATTCTTTCACCACTTTGCCATCAAACCCCGTTCCTGAAACGTTGATGGAAAAATGTTCATTAACGGTAAAGGTGTCAATCTCACGGGATTTTTGGATTTTTATTTTTTCCAACAAAAGATCCAAATTTTTATTAAAATTGGTTTCATTGGAAAATCCATTTCCGGAACCAGCTGGGAAAACCGCCAGTATTTTTTCTGTATTAATGAGCTTTTGCGCCACGACAGAGATGGTACCATCACCACCAACAGCCACAAACACATCTACATTATCCCAATTCTCATTGATAAAACGATCTGTATCTTCCAGCGATTGAGAAATCAGATAAAGCGGTTGTTCTATCTTCCTGCAAAGGCTGTCCAGAAAAGGCTGGTAGTTTTTTTTAGCAGAAAAAGGGTTGATAATAAATGCAGCTCTCATATGGCCTCAAAAATAAAAAAATACTCTGGGACTTCAGAGTATTTTCTTTGCTAATATTTTTTTTGAAAACTATTTGATATTGAATCTTTTCAAAAACTCAGGTTTCAATTTGTCTTTTATCTCATCAAATTTAAGAGTAATTGGAACCACACCGGCTGCATAAGCTGCCACTTCATATTGGTTATAGACAAATGTAATCTTTTGATTATCGAAGTAAAAGTTATTATTCAAAGGGATTTTATCGACTAACAACATTTCCTTTTGATCTTTGTTCGTGAAATGACTCATCATAATATTACTCCATGCTGGGTCTGCAGGATTTTTGAAGATATCGTCTTGTGTTAAAACTTTATTGGTATTTAAATCAAAAGTTTTGTAGCTCTCCGAATAATAACCATGAGCACCTCCGGTATAGCCACTTGCGGTATATTGTATCGTTAATAGATTATCTTGATTGGAAATCATTTTCATCGCAGAGGTATCGTCCCAAGTCTGTTTGAAAGAAGGTGCAAAGTCCTTCATCCCACTTTTTGTTTTATCAAAACTATCTTTCATGGTTTTTTCCAAGGCAGTTTTTAATCCGTTAGCATCAAAAGACGCTGTTTCTAAGGATGCATTTTTATAGATACTATCCAACACCGTTTTGTTTGTGATACCAGGAAAAACCAGTACTTTTTTATTAAAAGCTGCAGTCAGATTTTTGCTGACAGATACAGAATCATTAACACGAACAGAATCTATTACCAATTCTTTAGCTGCAGATGTACTATCCGCTGTTCCTCCTTTCACGGTTGCCGTAGTCTTTTTTTCGCATGACGCTAATAATAGAGCGACCGCCAAAACACTAACTAAATTTTTCATATACTATGTTTTTATAATTTTAAAATATCTACTGTGATAACAAAAAACCTTCCAAAATATGGAAGGTCTTTATATTTATCAATTTATTTTGATATGTTATGCATCAATCCTTGCGTAGACAGCATTTTTCTCTATAAACTCACGTCTTGGCGGTACCTCATCGCCCATTAGCATAGAGAATGTAGAATCAGCTTCCACTGCATTGTTAATCGTCACTTGTTTTAGGATTCTGTGTTCCGGGTTTAGGGTTGTTTCCCAAAGCTGTTCCGGGTTCATCTCACCAAGACCTTTGTAACGTTGCACTTCTACACCTTTTCCGTCAGGTGACATTTCCAGAGTAAACTCTTCACGTTCTTTTTCGTTATAAGCATAGACTTTTTTATTTCCTTTTTTCAGGAGATACAAAGGTGGCTGAGCAATGTAAATGTAACCATTCTCAATCATCTCCTTCATATAACGGAAGAAGAATGTCAAAATCAAAGTAGAAATGTGGGAACCATCGATATCAGCATCTGTCATAATCACGATTTTATGATAACGGAGTTTTGCCATATTCAACGCTTTGGAGTCCTCTTCAGTTCCTACGGAAACGCCCAACGCTGTATAGATATTTTTGATTTCCTCGTTATCGTATACCTTGTGAAGCATTGACTTTTCAACATTCAGGATTTTACCTCTCAAGGGAAGAATAGCCTGAAAATGACGGTCACGGCCTTGTTTTGCGGTTCCACCTGCGGAATCTCCCTCCACTAAAAAGAGTTCTGATATCGCAGGATCTTTGGAAGAACAATCCGACAGTTTTCCTGGAAGACCAGATCCGCCCATCGGTGATTTGCGCTGAACCATTTCGCGGGCTTTCTTAGCCGCTTGTCTAGCTTTTGCCGCCAAAACCACTTTTTGCACAATTTGCTTCGCTTCCAAAGGATTTTCTTCTAGGAAGTTGGTTAGCATTTCGCCCACGATTTTATCTACCGCCCCAGAAACTTCGGAGTTACCTAATTTGGTTTTAGTCTGACCTTCAAACTGAGGTTCCATCACCTTTACAGAGATCACAGCCGTTAAACCTTCGCGGAAATCGTCTCCGGTAACTTCTACTTTTTCTTTTGCAGGAAGCCCAAGCTCATCCGCATATCTTTTAAGCGTTCTTGTCAATGCTCTTCTGAAACCTGCAAGGTGTGTTCCACCCTCATGTGTATTGATATTATTAACATAAGAATGCAGATTCTCGTTGAAAGACGTGTTGTAACGCATCGCCACTTCTACCGGAATATCATCGCGCTCGCCTTCCATAAAGATCACATGCTCCATAATAGATTCGCGGTTACCATCGATGAACTCAACAAATTCTTTCAATCCACCTTCGGAATGAAAAGTATCTGTCCTGTAAGTCCCATCTTCCAGCTTTTCTCTTTCATCAGTCAAAGTAATATTGATGCCTTTGTTAAGATAGGCCAACTCCCTCAAGCGGCTCGCTAAAGTATCATAGTTGTAAACCAGCTCGGTAAAAATGGTATCATCCGGCTGAAAAAACTGTTTGGTTCCTCTTTTATCACTGTGGCCAATCTCTTCAACTTCGGTTTGAGCTTTACCTTTGGAATAAACCTGTTGATAAACATTGCCATCTCTATAAACCGTAGTTACCATTTCGTTGGACAATGCATTCACACAGGAAACACCAACACCATGAAGACCACCGGAAACTTTATAGGAATCTTTATCAAACTTACCTCCAGCTCCAATCTTAGTCATTACCACTTCAAGCGCTGACTTTTGCTCCTTCTCGTGAAAATCGACAGGGATACCACGGCCGTTATCGGTCACTTCTACACCATTGCCTTCTTTTATAGAAACGGTAATTGTATCACAATATCCTGCCAAGGCTTCATCAATAGAGTTATCCACGACTTCATAAACCAAATGGTGGAGACCTCTTACCCCAACATCACCAATGTACATCGAAGGGCGCATACGTACGTGCTCCATCCCTTCCAATGCCTGAATACTGCTTGCTGTATATTGTTTTTGACTCATATTTTAGCTATTTGCAATCCGCATAATGCCTCTTGCTTTTATATTTAAATTCTATTAAAAATGCTTACAAATATCGTCAAAATAATCGAAATACGAAAGTCCTATAATTACTCAACAACATCAACTTTTCAACAGGAATGTTCGTAAATCCTGAAGCAAAAAAATCGAGCTGCATAGCTCGATTCCTAATAATTATTATCATTGACATTTAACGTGTTTTAAGAAAATCATCTACTTTTTTTGCACAATCGCGACCTTCCGCAATGGCCCAAACTACCAAGCTTTGCCCTTTTCTAGCGTCACCACAAGAAAAATATTTGGTTTGATTGGTCCTGAATTCTTTATTGTTCCCAATAAGATTTCCTTTCGGATCAAGATGGATATCCAAAGCTTCCACCAAGCCTTTTTGCTCCACATGTGTGTAACCAAGAGCAATAAAAGCATAATCACATTCGATAACAAATTCTGAATTGGGTTTTTCTGTGTAGAGATTCCATTTTCCATCGGCATCTTTGGTCCATTCTGCTTCCACAAGGCGCAAACCGACAAGATTCCCGTTTTCATCCTTCACAAATTCTTTGGAATTGACAGACCATTTCCTTTCACAACCTTCCTCGTGAGAAGATGTTACCTGCAACGTCATCGGCATCGTTGGCCAAGGCATCGTTTCATCACGTTGCGTTGGCTGTATTGGCTTATAATAAATCTGATAAACCACTTCAGCACCTTGACGATTAGAAGTCCCAATACAATCCGAACCGGTATCTCCACCGCCAATGACGACTACTTTTTTCTCTTTGACGTTGAGTTCTTCTTCATTAAAATCAATTCCGCTTACTTTTTTATTATTCTGAACAAGAAAATCCATCGCATAATGAACCCCTTTTGCATCGCGGTTTGGGATCATCAAATCCCTTGGAACCGTACTTCCTAAAGCCAAAACAACTGCATCAAAATTCCGGTTCAATTCTTCAACCGAATAATTGACACCAACATTCACATTAGTTTTAAATTTGACACCTTCCTGCTGCATCCATTGGACGCGGCGTTCCACAATATTTTTATCCAGCTTAAAATCCGGGATACCAAACCTCAGCAAACCGCCAATCTCAGGATCTTTCTCAAAAACCGTTACTTGATGACCAGCCTGATTCAGTTGATAAGCTGCCGCCAAACCGGCAGGCCCAGAACCCACAACAGCGACTTTTTTATCCGTTCTTGATTCAGGAATTCTAGGCTTTGCAAAACCCTGCTCAAAAGCAATTTCGATAATATTTTTTTCAATTTCCTCAATTGCGACCGGAAGGTTATTAATACCCAGAACACAAGCGCCTTCGCAAGGTGCAGGACAAATCCTACCAGTAAATTCAGGAAAATTATTGGTGGACGTTAAAATATCATACGCTTTTTCCCATTGTTTTTTATAAACCGCCTCATTAAATTCTGGGATCACATTACCCAGCGGGCAACCGCTTTGGCAAAACGGAACACCGCAATCCATACATCTTGCAGACTGCTCGTGCAGGAGCTTTTCAGAAGTGGGTTCATAAAATTCCTTATAATTTTGCAGCCTTTCCGAAACCGGAAATTTTGCAGGCAAACTCCTTTCATATATCAAAAAACCATCTGTCTTTCCCATTATTTCATTGCATTTATTTGATTTTCCATTACTCTTTTATATTCACGTGGATAAACTTTGATAAAGTGTTTCAGATTATTCTCAAAATCACTCAAGAGATATTCTGCCAAGTGGCTTCCTGTCATTTCAAAATGCTCCTGAATCAAGGCAAAAACCAGATTTTTATCCTTATCCGTCAACATTTCCAAATCTGCCATATCCGGGTTAAAATTTTTATCCAAATTTCTATCAACATCCCACACATAGGCAATTCCACCACTCATTCCGGCTCCAAAATTCCTTCCAACTTCACCCAAAATCACAACCGTTCCGCCAGTCATATATTCGCAGCCGTGATCACCAATTCCTTCTACAACAGCCGTTGCGCCAGAATTACGTACACAGAATCTTTCACCTGCCATTCCGTTGATAAAAACCTTACCTGATGTCGCACCGTACAAAGCAACGTTTCCAATAATGCTATTTTCATTGGCTTTAATGACCGCTTCTTCATCAGGAAAAACAGCCAGTTTCGCACCTGATAAACCTTTACCAAAATAATCGTTCGCATCACCTTCCAGAATCATCGTTATTCCTTGATTACAAAAAGCACCAAAACTTTGCCCTGCCGTTCCTTTAAAATTAAATTTCAAAGCATCTTCCTGCATCCCGTCAGAATGGTAAATTTTCGTGAGTTCGTGCGAGAGAATTGTACCAACCGTACGGTCTGTATTTTTAATAGGGAAAGCAGCCTCTACTGTTTCATTATTCTCCAAAGCGAGCTTCGAAGCCTCCAACATTTTCCAAGACAGCGATTCATCCAAACCATTATCCTGATCTTCTGCCTTAACGATTGGCAAATCCGTTTCCATCTTGAAAAGCAGCTGACTCAAATCAATATTCTGATGTTTCCAGAATTTGATTTCTTTTTTCTTTTCCAGACATTGAGATTGACCGACCATTTCATCAATCGTTTTAAAACCAAGACTTGCCATTATTTCCCGAACTTCCATTGCTAAAAAGGTAAAATAACTCACCAAATGCTCCGGTCTCCCTTTAAATTTCTTTCTTAATTCTTCATTCTGCGTCGCAATCCCGACCGGACAAGTATTAAGATGGCATTTTCTCATCAGGATACAACCTTCCACAATCAAGGCAGAAGTCGCAATTCCCCATTCTTCCGCGCCCAACAATGTTGCCATTACCAGATCACGGCCAGTTTTCATTTGCCCATCCACCTGAACTGTCACCCGTTGACGCAATTTATTTTTAATCAAAGTCTGATGTGTTTCCGCCAATCCTAATTCCCAAGGCAATCCCGTATGACGAACCGAACCCAAAGGCGAAGCACCCGTTCCGCCATCATAACCGGAAATCAAAATATGGTCAGCTTTAGCTTTTGCCACACCCGAAGCAATGGTTCCAACGCCGGCTTTCGAAACCAGTTTAACCGAAATCCTCGCATGGCGGTTGGCATTTTTCAAGTCGAAAATTAACTGCGCCAAATCTTCTATAGAATAAATATCGTGATGCGGCGGTGGCGAAATCAAACCAACTCCCGGCGTAGAATGTCGTGTTTTTCCAATCCAAGAATCTACTTTTTCGCCAGACAATTGGCCACCTTCACCCGGTTTTGCACCTTGAGCCATTTTGATTTGAAGCTCTTCTGCTTCCGCCAAATATCTCGCTGTCACTCCAAATCTACCTGAAGCAACTTGCTTGATTGATGAACGCAAGCTGTCGCCGTTTTCATTAATGATATATCGGTTTTCATCTTCGCCTCCTTCTCCGGTATTGCTTTTGGCACCAATTCGGTTCATTGCGATTGCCAAAGTCGTGTGCGCTTCCCAGGAAATCGAACCAAAAGACATTGCTCCGGTCGCAAAGCGTTTCAGGATATGTTCAATAGGTTCAACTTTTGATAAAGGAATCGATGGACGGTCATTTTTAAACTCCAACAAGCCTCTTAACAAAGACGCATTTTCGGTTTGACGATTAACTGCACGGGAATATTTTTTGAACGTTTCGTAATTGTCATTCCAGGTTGCCTGTTGCAGCAAATGAATGGATTGAGGATTGAACTGATGATATTCGCTGTCTTTTCGCCATTGGTAAATCCCGCCAGAATCCAGAATCCCAAATGCGGAATCTTTTTCAAAAGCCTGATAATGTTTTGCCAAAGCTTCTTTTGCAATTTCATCAAAACCAATCCCGTTAATTCTGGACGTAGCGCCTGTAAAGCAAGTATTGACCAAAGGCTTATTGAGACCGATAATTTCAAAAATCTGCGCCCCGTGATAGGACTGCAAAGTCGAAATCCCCATTTTGGAAAAAATCTTTAACAATCCATCTCCCACAGCTTTTTTATAATTGTATTTAAGTAATTCCAAATCCGTTTCTTCCCCAAACTCACCATCAAAAAACATTTGACGGATACTTGCTAAAGCCAGATAAGGATTAATCGCGGTCGCTCCAAAACCAAGCAAACTCGCAAAATGATGAACTTCCCAAACATCGCCGGCTTCAATCACCAAACCTACTCTCCTTCTTACACCTTTTCTTATCAAATGGTGATGAACAGCCGAGCAGGCCAACAAAGAAGGAATAGACGCGTGTTGGGAATCCAATGAACGGTCAGACAAAATAATCACCTCAAAACCATCCTCCACCGCATCCATCGCATAACGGCAAATCCTGTCCAAAGCTTTTTTCAAACTACCTTCTTTCTCGTCGGATTTAAAATAAGTATAAATCGTTTTTGACTGGAATTTCCCCGTGTCAACACTTCTGAGTTTTTCTAATTGTTCATTATTAAGAATCGGATGTTCTAACTTGATGGAATGGGCGAAGTTTTTATCATCTTCCAGAAGATTCCCATTTCCGCCAATAATTGTCGTTAATGACATCACCAATTTCTCCCGAATCGGGTCGATTGGTGGATTTGTAACCTGCGCAAATAATTGCTTGAAATAAGAACTAAAATGCTGCGGCTTCTCACTAAGAACAGCTAAAGGTGCATCGTAACCCATTGAGCCAATCGGTTCTTTGCCGTGAACCGCCATTTCTTTGATGATCTTATCCAAATCTTCTCTGGAATAACCAAAAGCTTTCTGGTATTTGAAAATATCTTCGGACTGAAGTTTATTAAACCTGATTTTTGGTTTTGGCAATTCCTCAAGATGGATATTCATTTTATCAAGCCAATCGCGGTAAGGCTGGGAGGAACATATCTCTTTTTTAAGTTCGTCATCACTTACGATAACGCCTTTTTTCATATCCACCAAGAACATTTTTCCCGGCTGAAGGCGGCCTCTTTTGATGACATTTTTCGGATTGACAGGCAAAGCTCCCGATTCCGATGCCATAATCACCAAATCGTCCGAGGTTACACAATATCGCGAAGGTCGAAGGCCGTTCCTGTCCAAAGTTGCACCAATCATTTCGCCATCCGTGAAAGAAATGGAAGCCGGACCATCCCAAGGTTCCATCATACAGGCGTGGAATTCATAAAAATCTTTTTTGTATTGCTCCATTTGAGTGTTCCCATCCCAAGCTTCGGGAATCAGCATCATCATTGTGTGCGGCAAAGACCGCCCAGAATGATAGAGTAATTCCACCATATTATCGAGATAAGAAGAATCGGACTGATTGGGTTTTGTCAACGGCAAAATCATATCCATCTCCTGAGGTGTAAAGTTGGGGTTTGAGAAGGTTTTCTCAGAAGATTTCAGCCAATTAAGATTGCCGCCAATTGTATTAATTTCGCCATTATGCGCCAAAAAACGGAATGGCTGCGCCAGACTCCAAGTTGGAGAAGTATTGGTCGCAAAACGGGAATGAATCATCCCAAACGCAGAACGGGTTTTAGGATTCGTTAAATCTTTGAAATAATTACGAATCTGAACAGAACGCAATTGCCCTTTGTAGATCAACTTTTTACAAGAAAAAGAAGCGACATAAAAACCAATCGGGTCATTGCTGGTTACACTTGTAATCTGATGCGAGATATAATTGCGGAAAACAAAGAGTTTCCTTTCAAAATCTTTATCGGTTTCTACATCAAAAGGGCGTTCCACAAAAAGCATTTCCATCACAGGTTCTACACTTTTCGCCAAATCTCCTAAGTCGATATTATTGACGGGAACGGGGCGATAACCCAAAATCTTGAGCCCGAGCTTATCCGCCGACTGCTCGATAATCTCTTTGCATTCTTCTCTTATGAAATTATTCTGAGGAAAAAATAACATTCCCACACCGTAATCACCCGGATCCGGCAAATCGAAACCAAAATTAAGCGCCTCATCATACAACAACTCGTGTGGAATCTGGATTTGCAAACCAGCACCATCGCCCGTATTACTTTCGTATCCTGTAGCGCCACGATACTCCATATTCTCGAGCATTGTAATAGCGTCGCTGATAATTTTGAAACTTTTTATACCTTTTATATTAGCCACGAAACCAACACCGCAGGAATCGAACTCAAATTCGGGACTGTATAATCCTTCATTTTCAACTTCATTACCAATACTCATTTTGTTAAATATTTAATACTATTAACAATTATATGAATTTATATCATTAAAAACAATATTTAATTATTAATAATTTGTTAATAAAGATTTTTTAATGTTATTTAGATAAGTTTAAAATAACGAATAAATATTAAAAAATAAGCTACAACGCCAAAATAGAAAGGGTTAATTTTAATGATTTAAATAAATATTAATATTAAACAACAAAATAAAAGGGGTCTGATTTCAAAAATGCATTTTTTAACAAATAATGAAATTTAAAATCACCAGATATTACAATAAAAAAAATCCTGAAAAATAATTTCAGGATTTGATTATATGTTTTGATTGATGATTAAATCAATTTCATTAATAAGACATCATCAATTTTTTCAACTTTTACCAAGTTGTTTTTGGTTAATGTTTTAGACGCCTTGTCCCATTTTTTTCCGGAAAGCTGGGAACGAGTTTTCACTTCGTTCAGTTCTATTGGTTCTTCTTGGGAACTGAGGATTTCAACGATTAATTTTTCATCTTCTCCCAACTCCACTTTTGGTACTGATTTTTCCGGTCTCATTTGCGGGAAGAACAACACTTCCTGAATGGACGGATTGTTGGTCAAAAACATAATCAACCTGTCCATCCCTATTCCTAAGCCAGACGTTGGAGGCATCCCGTATTCTAACGCCCGCAAGAAATCTTCATCAATAAATCCTGTTGCTTCATCATCACCTTTTTCCGACAACAATAACTGATGTTCGAAACGCTGTCTTTGGTCGATGGGGTCATTCAATTCTGAATAGGCATTGGCGATTTCTTTTCCGCAAACCATCAATTCAAAACGCTCCGTCAAACCTTCCTGGCTTCTGTGTTTTTTGGTCAAAGGCGACATTTCCACAGGATAGTCGGTAATAAAAGTTGGATGAATGAAGTTGCCTTCACATTTTTCACCAAAAATCTCATCGATTAATTTCCCTTTGCCCATCGTTTCATTCACTTCAATTCCGATTGATTTTGCAAAGTCGAATAACTCTTGTTCGGATTTTCCCGTAATATCAAAACCTGTAAATTTTTGAATTGCTTCTGTCATAGAAACCCTTGGATAAGGCGCTTTCCAGCTGATTTTATGTTCCCCGAAAGTTGATTCCGCAGATCCATTTACCGAAGTGGCACAGAACTCCAACAATTTCTCGGTGAAATCCATCATCCAATTGTAATCTTTGTAAGCCACATAGATTTCCATCGCGGTGAATTCCGGGTTATGTGTCCTGTCCATCCCTTCATTTCTGAAGTTTTTTGAGAACTCGTAAACACCGTCAAAACCACCAACAATCAGTCTTTTGAGATATAATTCATTGGCGATCCTCATATACAAAGGAATATCCAAAGCGTTGTGATGCGTGATGAAAGGCCTAGCCGCAGCTCCACCAGGAATTGCCTGCAAAATTGGCGTTTCCACTTCAAAATACCCTGCATCATTGAAGAAAGTCCTCATTGCATTGAACAGTTTTGTTCTTTTTACAAAGATTTCTTTCACGTGAGGATTCACCACCAAATCTGCGTAACGCTGTCTGTAGCGCAATTCGGGATCTGTAAATCCGTCGAAAACATTACCTTCTGCATCAACTTTTGGAAGCGGCAACGGGCGAAGAGATTTTGTAAGCAACGTAAAATTCTTTACCATTACGGTCATCTCGCCTACCTGGGTTTTGAACAATTCGCCTTCGATACCGATAATGTCACCAATATCCAAAAGGTGTTTGTAAACCTCATTGTATAAAGTTTTGTCTTCACCAGTACAGATCTCGTCACGGTTAAAATAAACCTGAATTTTCCCTTCGGAATCCTGAAGCTCGGCAAAACTCGCCTTCCCCTGAATCCTTCTGGACATCAGCCTACCGGCAATCAACACCTTCTTGCCTTCCTCAAAATCCTGTTTTATAGATTGGGTAGAATCTGTGATTTTGTACTCAGCAGCGGGGAATGCATCGATTCCCAGATCGGTCAGTTTTTGTAGTTTTTCGCGACGGATGATTTCCTGTTCTGATAATGACATTTTAATTCAATTTTTTTCGACTTGCAAAAATAGCAATTTTTCATCAAAAAAGACAGCCTAAAAAACTGCCTTCTATATTATAAGGAGATGAAAGATACAATATTTACAACTAACTGTTGATACGTCCTAAGACATATCATTAATTTTTCTATTGTTAATGACTTCAATATTATTTTATTATTTCAACGACAAAACATATTGAGCCATAAATTTTGCATTTTCTTTACTAAAACCGTGCGCAGGCATTGGAACATCGCCCCAAACGCCAGAACTTCCCTTGATAATTTTATCTGCCAGCATTTCTACATTTTCCGGTGTATTTTCATATTTGGCAGCCACTTCTTTATATGAAGGCCCGATCATCTTTTCATCCACCTTATGACAACTGAGACAGTCTGCACCTTCTATCAGGGATTTGCCTTCCGCGACAGGATCTGCCACCACAGGAGCAGGTGTCGGAGCAGACGTTTCTGTGGAAGTTTCTGTTCCGCTGTCTGGCTGTTCCTTTTTGGAACACGATAAAGCAAAACCTATCACCAACATAGAAAATACTATTTGTTTCATAATTTACATTTGTTCAAATTTAAAGAAATTAAAATATTTATGCACAGCGGCAAATGAATTTACAATGATTCTAAACACAAAAAAAACCGGAAATATATCCGGTTTTATTCTATTATTAAATAGGAATTACGCATTGTAATGCTCTTTTATTTCCTCCAAAACCTGTTCCTCGGTTTGTTGAGATGCTGTTCCCAAGGTGATATTAAGGTTTTTGTACTGTGGTGTATCCAAAAGGTAATTCCTCAACTCTTCCTGAGATGTGCCGGGACCTGTGATGTAGAGCTCCACACTATTGGTAATCAATTTTTCGATCTCTTTATAGAACTTTACTTTATTAGTCTGCTCTACGTTATTGGCGGCATTTTCATTGGAATTCCCTTGCTGAACATCGGCTTTTACAATCTCCCGAACAGCAAAATCTGTAACTTCTTGAGCATTGTGATTGGTGATTACGATGGCTTTTCTGCCGTCAATCCATAATCCGGCTACTTTTTTATCTTTCATAATTTTTGATTTGAAAGATGAGTTTCAAGGATTGTGCAAAAGACCTGTTAAGAGACGTTAAATATTAATGATGATAAACATCCTGATACTTAACACCGGCTTCAATTTTTACAGGCAAACGGTTTTCTTCGGGGACAATTGGACAATTATAATCAAAAGCGTTGTAAGCACAATAAGGCTGATAAGACTGGTTGAAATCTATAACAATCGTATCACCTTGCGGGATTTTCAGATCCAGATATTTTCCTCCGCCATAAGTTTCTTTACCATTGGTCTCATCCCGAAAAGGCAGAAAAAGATAATCTTTGTATTTGTCAAGTTTCATCAAATCCAAACTCTGGTAAATAGCCAATGTATAATGTTTGCCGCCTAAATCAAAATCAGCTTTCCCATATTCTTGATAATGTTTGACTTTGCCGGATGACGTTGGCATCTCAAAAGGTTGTGGATTTTCGGTTTTAACAAAATGGGCAACAACCCGATATTTCAAGTTGATGGGAAAGAACGGATGCTTTTTAAAATTCTTCAAATTATCGCCCCGCAAAGGTGTTTCCTTCGGATTAAGATATTCTGCATCCAAATTTTTTTGAAAGCTTTTGATGGCCGCAACCTGCTCTTTCCTATTCTGCGCACTTAAAAACACGGAAGACAGCAACAATAAAAATAGTAATTTTCTCATCCCTATAATTTCTATTATTTTAAAAAAGATAGTTGGTTCTCTAAACCTGAGAATCTTCTTCTGTATGTGGAACCTCTTTTTTGACTTTAACCTTTTTAACCAAAAAATACTTGTCAAAAGTGGATTTGAAAACCGGTACTTCGTCATCTTCGCCCATTAAAAAGCCCCAAGACTGGAGACCTTCCACCCTATCAAAGATAATTTTGATAATAGCCAAAACAGGAATAGTGAGAAACATGCCCGCAATACCCCACAGCATCTCGCCGACAATCAAGCCTATAATCACAATCAACGAATTGATTTTGACCTTAGATCCCACAACGCGTGGCATAATGATATTCCCATCTATCGCATGGATAATAACAATGGCAATCGCTACAAACAAAACATGACTTATGCCCGATGTAGCAAATGTAATAAGAGCCCCAATGAGCAGCGCTGTGAATATACCAATGTAAGGCAAAATGTTGAGAACTCCTGTAAGAATAGCCAACATAAAATTGTATTTGATTCCGATAATTGTGTAAGCTATAAACGCTAAAATGGTCACAATAATCATTTGAAGAAAAAGCCCTATCAGGTATTTTTTGGTCATGAATTGAATATTATCAATCACATCAAAAACAGTTTTATGATACGTCTCGGAAAAACTGGCTACCAAAAACTTGAGCAGATGGGTTCTGTAAATGAGAAAAAATAAACTGAAAAGAAAAGTAAAACCTGTAATCATCAACACATATCCTACAGATGCCAGTGTGCGTTCCAATATCGCGGTACCAGTACTAATAGACTTTTTTGCGGTATCACTTAGATATTCCAACTGATCGTGACGCCGCACCCCAAATGTTTTTGAAATCCAACTTTGCAAATCATTGGTAAGCACTACAAACTGTTTCTGGAACTGAGGCCAATCATTGGCCAATTTTGCGACTTCCACAGACATCATATAGATGACGCCCGCAATAACCACCAAGGCTAAAATGCTTGCAAGAATAGATGAAAGCCCACGCGGGAATTTCAGTTTTTGCTCCATAAAACGACAAAGCGGCATTAGCAAAATGGCAATTAGCAAGCCCAAAATCATGGGAACCAAAATCTGCTGTCCAAGGATGGCTAAAAAACCAAGAATGACTATACTGATAAGGATACAGCACAATCTTAAGTAAAATGGGTAAGGTTGATTCATATTTTTTGGTGTTTAGTTTAAGATTAAGCAATATTAATAAAAATCAGACCAATTTTTGCCAGTTATTTGCCAATCAGGAAAACCGCCGGGATTTTATGCAGTTCCGGTTTATCTTGTCGCCAGTCGGATATTTTTTTGGTTTTAATAAACTCCGTGTTGGGATCATTGATATTGGCGGCAATACAAAGTTTGGTATGGGGATTCAGGATTTTTACGAGATCCTCAAACAATTGATTGTTGCGGTAAGGCGTCTCCATAAAGATTTGCGTATAACCTGTTTTGGCAAGATGAGATTCCAACGCCTGGATTTCTCTTTTTTTCTGGTCTTTATCAATAGGAAGATAACCGTTGAAGGTAAACTCCTGCCCATTGAAACCACTTGCTATCAACGCTAAAACAAATGAACTTGGCCCGTTTACAGGAACCACCTGTAGATTATTCTCATGCGCCCATCTTACCATGATATTCCCTGGATCGCCGATACAGGGCAAACCCGCCTCTGAAAGCAAACCGAAGTCCACTCCTTCTTTCATCAACTTCTGAGCATCTTTTAAATCTGCAGTTTCAGAATATTTGTCAAGAACGTAAAGTTTCAGTTCGGGTTGTTTTTTTTCAGGAGCAAAAAACTTAATCACCTTTCTTGCGGTTTTCTCATTCTCCACAAAATAATGATCCACATTCATGATAATATCCTTGATTGCAGGCGCAAAATAATCTATAGGTGAGTTTTCTGAAAGATAAGCCGGAAGTAAATAAAGCATTTAAATAATTTTTGTAAAAATGGATTTGGGATCAAACTAAATCTTCCACTATCTCATTCTAAAAAAAGATAATCCAGATAATTTCCCAAATATGATTACAAATTTAATTCAAAACTTCTTTAAGACGGTCTTTATCCAGTCTTTTTTCCCAGTTAGATACAACAACGGTTGCCACCGCATTTCCTATAACATTGGTAAGCGCGCGGCATTCTGACATAAATTTATCAATCCCCAAGATTAATGTCATTCCGGCAATGGGTACTTCGGGAACAACTGCCAAAGTTGCCGCAAGCGTTATAAAACCTGCCCCGGAAACACCTGCAGCTCCTTTGGAACTGAGCATCGCAACCAAAAGCAGACCCAGCTGGTGCTCCAGCGTTAAATGGATATTGCATGCCTGCGCTATAAATAGCGCTGCCAATGTCATATAAATATTTGTCCCATCTAAGTTAAAAGAATAACCGGTTGGCACTACAAGACCTACAACACCTTTGTCACATCCCGCATTTTCCATCTTTTTCATCAGGCCTGGCAATGCAGGTTCGGACGAGCTGGTGCCTAGAACCAAAAGAATCTCATCTTTTAGATACCGTAAAAATTTAAAAATGTTAAAACCGTTGTACCACGCTACACTTCCCAAAACGAGTATTACAAAAAGCGCCGACGTTATATAAAATGTCCCAACCAGCATAGCCAGGCTTTTAAGAGACTCCAAACCGTACTTACCAATGGTAAAAGCCATCGCACCAAAAGCACCAATCGGCGCCAGCTTCATAAGAATTTCGACAATTTTAAAAATAGGGACGGTTAAGCTGTGCAAAAAGTCATACACCGGATAACTTTTCTCCGAAGTCAGCGCTAGTGCCACACCAAAAAGGATTGCCACCAATAAAACCTGAAGAATATTATCTCCTGACAAAGGACTTAGCAGCGTTTCTGGAATAATATTAAATATAAAATTAACCAACGAATTGTCGTGCGCCGCCTTGACATATTTATCTACCTCGGCGCCATTAAGGCTGGCAGGATCGATGTTAAGGCCTTTTCCTGGCTGGATAAGGTGACTGACAATCAAGCCTATAATAAGAGCCAGCGTAGAAAATGTGAAAAAATAAATGAACGCTTTGCCTGCGATACGCCCAACCTTTTTCAGGTCACTCATCCCGGCGATACCTGTGGAAACGGTAAGAAATATAACCGGCGCAATGATCATTTTCACTAGTTTTATAAAACCATCACCCAAAGGTTTCATCTTTTCACCCAAGGCAGGATTAAAATAACCAAGAGAAACACCAACTACAATAGCCAATAAAACCTGAATGTATAATAACTGATAAAACTTTTTGGGTTTTAAAGGTTTTTGATCAATATCTAAATCCATAAGAAAGCTTGTCTTACAAATTTAAAATTGTTTACGAATTATAAAGTATTGTTGAGGATTTTTTCTGCAATAATTTCGCAAGCTGCATCTAACAAGCTGTAAACGTGAGCAAAACCACCCTCGCCACCAAAGTAAGGATCTGGAACGTCTTCCCCATTTTGCAGGATTAGCCTAATTTTAGCCTTTTGGTCATCTCCCGCTATTGCCAGCACATCTTTATAATTATGGCGATCCATGCAAAAAATCAGGTCAAAATCATCAAGATCTGAAACCTTGATTGGCCTGGATTTTTGCTGTGATATATCAACTCCATTTTGCAATCCAACCTTTATAGATCTTGCATCCGGGCCGCTACCCTCGTGATAATTGATAGTTCCGGCACTGTCTACAAAATAGTATTCTCCCAATTTGGACTTCAAAATACCTTCTGCTAGTGGGCTTCTGCAAATATTACCCAGGCAAACCATAAGAATTTTCATTAATTAATATATTAGATAAGTTGCAAAAATAAAGAAACAAAAAAAGCCAATCACATGGATTGGCTTCAAATCTTAATCTAAGATAATCTAGTCGATAATTTCGTATTCAATTGCAACGGTACCTTTTCTGGCATCAGCAATTGATTTAAATGCAGCTTTGGAAAGATCAAAGGCTCTAGCCGAATGGTATGGTCCTCTGTCGTTAACTCTGACAACTACACTTTTCCCGGAGATCAGATTGGTAATTTTCACCTCTGTTCCAAAAGGGAGATTTCTGTTAGCTGCTGTAAGGTCATTATTATTAAAAATCTCACCGCTCGCTGTTTTTCTACCATTAAACTTATCGTGGTAGAACGATGCAAAACTTGTTTTAGCATCTGTGGCATAACTCTTGAATGAGTAAATACCAAGTGTTGAAATCATCATTATGATTACGAGAAAAACTCTTTTCATCATTTTGAATTATTTTTTTTGGTTTTGACTCTGCAAATATACCCGGCAATGTATGTTGAAATACAGTTTTTGCGCGGCCGGATCATTTTGAACAATAATCAGTCTACTTCATAACTTGGGATCGACCTACAGAAAGGCGATGACAGAATTTGTTAAAAAATGTTAATTAAAATCGAAATTTCTTAAATTTTTTTGTCAAACCAGATTGTAATTTTAACCGTTCTAATTTGACAATCAACACATTATCATTTAAACAACAATTTAATAAATTATATATTATTTAATGATTAATTCATATTAGCTAATTATATTTAATTTAAACAGCCTAATCGTTAAAATACTTTAGTATTTCTTCATTTAAAAGACTATTCTTTAAAAATATTAAAATTTCAAGAGAATTAAACTGCTAATAATATTTTAACTATTTGATAATGTGATAATTAAAAATTTTAGCAACTTTTTTTAACAAATTAAGCATTTTGATACTGCAAAAAAGGAGTAGTTAACCTTGAAAAATTGGTTCAGAAAATCAATGTTTGAGAAAAGATTGGCCGTAGCTTTGGAATTTTGAAAACAAAAAGGTAATGATTAATGCCACAAAACAGCCTATACATACGCAAACAACACGCTCAATAGGAATCATCCAGTCATGTGCTTGATTCTCCTGAATCAGTACGATAACCAATGCAGCCAATGCCGTACGAAGTGTATTGTCCAGCCGCAACGCAATCCCAACAAGAATGGTAAGTGCAACACCACAGCATACCAACAAAATACTGGGAATAGGTATAAAGAACAGGATAAGACCGATAGATGCACCCAACAAATTTGACTTAATCCTATCATAAGCTAGTTTTTTATTATTATCTGGAGAAAAAACAATCACTACAGATATAATTGCCCAATAAACAGGGTACTGCGGCATGAAGGCATAAAACAGATAACAGATAGCAGCGCCGATGACGCACTTTACGAGATAAATCCATTCTGAAGTTGACACCCGCCATCTTAAAAATTTTGAAAACTGTTTGAAAAAATCCTCCATCCTTTTACTGTACAAATAAACGTCAAAATTATAAAACATTCAGTAATTAAAAGGTGTACACTATATTATTTATATCATAAAAATTCCTTTTTTATTTTCATAATTAGTAAATTGCAGATTCAAAAAAAATTCTAAAAAATGGAATATTCACAATTGGAACCACAGCAGATTTGGAAAAATTTTGCTGCACTTAATTCGGTTCCGAGACCATCAAAAAAAGAGGAAAAAGTTATAAAATTCATAAAAGAATTTGGAGAAAACCTAGGCTTGCCAACTTCGGTAGACAGTACCGGGAATGTGATTATCAAAAAATCGGCTACATCTGGTATGGAAAACAGACAACCTATTGTGCTCCAGTCCCACCTGGATATGGTTTGCCAAAAAAACAACGATGTCGATTTTGATTTTGAAACCCAGGGCATCCAGATGTATGTGGACGGCGATTGGGTAAGGGCAAAAGGAACCACGTTGGGCGCAGATAACGGTATTGGCGTTGCCACTATTATGTCTATCCTTGAGAGCAAAGATATTCAACACCCTGCTTTGGAGGCATTATTTACCATTGACGAAGAAACCGGAATGACCGGCGCGTTGAACTTAAAACCCGGACAACTAGAAGGCCAAATCCTACTAAATCTGGATACCGAGGAAGATGATGAGATTGACATTGGCTGCGCAGGCGGTGTAGATGTTACCGCTACTGCAAAATTTGATGTGGAAAATGTAAGCGGTGAAACTATAAAAATCGACATCAAAGGTTTGAGAGGAGGCCACTCAGGAATGGACATCCACAAAGGTTATGGAAACTCTAACAAATTACTGGGGCGTTTTCTGTTCTTGGGCTTAGAAAACCACATCCAATTGATTTCAATTGATGGAGGTAGCCTTAGAAACGCGATCCCAAGGGAAGCACACGGCATCTTTTCGGTTGACAATGCCGTAAATTTCCTTCAAAAAGCAGAACAGTTGAAAAATGAAATTCTAGAAGAGTTTGCTTCTTTGGAAAAAGATTTAGTTATCAATATAGAGAAAGCACCGGCTGAGGAAAAAGCTGTTTCTTTTGATAACTCTAGGAAAATTATTTTTGCTGTTAACGCCGCTCACAATGGTGTTTTTAGAATGAGTCCGGATGTAGAAGGTCTTGTAGAAGCCTCCAACAATGTTGCAAGGGTTGAGTTAACAGACGGGAACATCAAGATCCTGAACCTTACCCGTTCTTCTGTAGAATCTACAAAATGGGAAGTTGCCCGCCAGCTGAAATCTTCTTTTGAAGCCAATGATTTGACAACCGATTTTTCGGGTTCTTATCCCGGCTGGAAACCAAAGCCAGATGCAGAGATCAATCAGGTTATGACCAAACTTTACGAAAAAAACTTTGGAGAGAAACCATTGGTTGTAGCCTGCCACGCTGGCTTGGAATGTGGAATCATCGGCGCCAACTATCCCGAGATGGAAATGGTAAGTTTTGGGCCAACCATCAAAGGTGCACACTCACCGGTGGAACGGGCAAGTATCAGCTCGGTTCAGAAGTTTTGGACATTTACCCAGGATATATTGAAAAATATCCCTTTGAAATAAAACAAAAAATGCTCGCAGTTTGCGAGCATTTTTTTATCTGTCATTAATAAGATTAATGTCCGGAATGTCCATCTGCGCCGTGTGCGTGGCCGTGAGCCAATTCCTCCTCAGTTGCAGGTCTTGTGTTAAGAAGTTCCACATCAAAGTGTAAATTTCTTCCCGCCATTGGATGGTTAAGATCTACAATCACAGCTTCTGGAGTTACTTCCAAAACAATCGCCTGAAAATGATTACCTTGATTGTCAGACAAAGGCAAAGCCGCACCAACTGGTGGCAACTCCTGACCCTGGAACATATCCAACGGCAATTGCGTTACCGCATCCGGGTTTTTCTCGCCATAACCTTCTGCAGGTTCTATTGTGAATGATGTTTTATCACCAACATTTAGGTTTTGGATGCTTTCTTCAAACTTAGGGATCATCATTCCCACGCCGTATAAGAAAGTCATTGGGTTATCTTCAGACGTTTCTTCTACAAAAACTTTTTCGCCGGACTCGTCATTGGTATGCAGTACATATTTAAGCGTAACTACATCATTTTTTTCTAATGCCATTTTATTATTGATTAATTGATTCTGAAATTGTAATCCGGCAAAAATAAGCTTTTGAAAATAAACCGCAGAAAATGGAAAGAGAAAAATCAGGTCGTTTTTGATATTGACATTTATATTACTTTTTTACCTTTTTTAATCGACTTTTGTAGTCTTAGCAATAGGGTTATCAAGAAATAAAATATGATGCCTAGCACTAATGTAACAGGAATAAACCAATTTCCAAGAACTTCATAATTCTGTAAATCTGGATTTTTTACAAATCCGCCATACTGAAATATCTCACCTTTTTTGTAATAGAAACCAACATTAGCTGGAAAGAAAATTTTCCCAAATATTAGGATTATGAAAGAAAACAGTAATAGATATAGTATAGAAAACACCACATAAATAACGCCTTGAGAAAAATTTAAAATTAAGGCTTGTACAATATGAATCGGATTAAATGTTTTTGTTGCCTGATTGAGTTTCTTCTCCGCAATCAATGGCTTCAAAACCTCAGCTGGAATTCCAATTCTGTCCAGCGTATTAATAAGGTTTTTCAATTCATCATCTCCTTCACCTGTCTGAGACATACTTTCATAAATATGACTATTCAGTTCCATTAGAATATCATTTTGATCTTCCTTGTTCAGTTTTTTTATAGCCAATTGTATTTGCTTAATGTAAGCATCATACATTTTTTGAGATTCGCTATTTTTAAATTGTATTTTTCTGAATTCCATAGTCATATTAATTTATTCATTTTATTCTGTAAATCGATCCATCGGGCTTTCATTTCTTGCAGGGTTTGGGTACCTATTTCGGTTAAGAAGTAGTATTTTCTTGGAATTCCGGTTTGCTGCTCCACCCATTTTGATCCTAAAAGATTATCCGTTTTTAACCTATTCATCAATGGGTAAAGCGTACCTTCTGCAATCTCAAGATTGGTTAATGATTTTATTTTTTCGATAAGTTCATAACCATAGATCTCATTTTCATTAAGCACAAGAAGAACAATAAATGATAAAGTTCCCTTTTTAACCTGAGATTGCCATTTGTCAATAAATTCAATATTCATAATGCAAATATAAAATAAAATACATAGTATAACAAAGTATATAGTTTAAAAAATTAAACTCTTCTATATCTCACCAACGTATAGCCAATTGCAAAACTTAAACTTGACATTAGATTTTTTAATTATCAAATTTTTCTGGAACTTAGCAGAATGGCAAAACTTAAAACTTTATATTTCTGTCAAAACTGTGGTGCACAGTATTCCCAATGGCACGGGCAGTGCAAAAACTGTGGCGAATGGAACACACTGGTGGAAGAAGTAGTGGAAAAACCAACCCGCTCGGTAGTTGCAAAATCCAAATCACACATCATCAACATTATCGAAGTAGAAACCAACGAGGAACCACGGATTGCAACACCTTCCGAAGAGCTGAACCGTGTTTTGGGAGGCGGGATTGTCTTGGGTTCTGTGACACTGATTGGTGGCGAACCGGGCATTGGGAAATCTACACTTCTACTCCAATTGGCTCTGAAAATGAAGAGGAAAATCCTGTACGTCTCCGGGGAAGAGAGTGCTTCGCAAATCAAAATGAGAGCCGACCGGCTGGCCGATCTCAAAAACCCGGAATGTTTTCTTTTTACCGAAACATCCGTGGAAAAAATCCTTCACGAAGCCAAAAAGCTAATGCCGGATTTTATCATTATCGACTCTATCCAGACTTTACAATCCCAGCTGATAGAGAGTTCTCCGGGAACCGTTTCGCAAATCCGGGAATGTTCTAACGAGATTATTAAGTTTGCCAAAGAGAACAATATTCCTGTTTTTCTGGTAGGGCACATAACCAAAGACGGGCAAATTGCCGGCCCAAAAGTTTTGGAACATATGGTAGATGTGGTCCTCAATTTTGACGGTGACAGAAACCACCTTTTCCGCCTGTTGCGCGCCAACAAAAACCGCTTTGGTTCTACCGCAGAAATCGGGATTTACGAGATGATTTCGCAAGGTCTGAAAGAAATAAAAAACCCATCCGAAGTATTGATTACCAAAAAATCCGAGGAACTCTCCGGCAACGCCATTGCTGTAACGTTGGAAGGTAACCGCCCTATGCTGCTTGAGATTCAGGCATTGGTTTCCACCGCGGTTTACGGAACACCGCAGAGGAGTTCTACTGGATTCGATTCTAAGAGGCTGAATATGCTTTTGGCCGTTTTGGAAAAGAGAGCTGGTTTCCAATTGGGCGCAAAAGACGTTTTCCTTAATATTACAGGAGGTATTAAGACTGATGATCCTGCGTTGGACCTGGCTGTGATTGCATCCATCCTATCCAGCAACGAGGATATTGCCATCCCAGAGCATTACTGCTTTGCCGGAGAGATCGGCCTCAGCGGAGAAATCCGTCCCGTAGCACAGGCAGAACAAAGGATTACTGAAGCTGAAAAACTTGGTTACGAGAAGATTTTTGTATCTAACCTTAATAAACTTCCCAAAAGAAAATTCGGGATTAAGATTGAAGAAATCAGTAAGATTGAGGATTTTGTTGAACTTTTATTTTAATCGCATTAATTATTATAATGAAAAACTGGCAAAAAATACTATTCGCTATTATTGTGGTTGGAGGCTTATTATTCAATATTTACGAGGGATATCAATCCGATTTTAAAAATATGTCTTCTAATATCATTAGCTTTTCTTTGTTTTCTATATTAGCATTAAGCAAATTCACAAAACATCCTTTATAATTGAACTATCTCGCACATTCTGTTTTATCTTTCACCAACGGGCAACTTGTAGGCAACATGATTGCGGATTTTATTCGGAACAATGAGCGTGGCGACTTTCCTCAGGAAATCCAGGATGGCATCAAACTTCACCGCGCCATTGACACATTTACAGACAGCCATCCGGCTGTTTCCGAAGCCAAAAAAATATTCAGTCCTATGGTGAGATTGTATGCGGGTGCCTTTGTAGATGTGGCATTTGATTTTTATGTGGCTCACCTTTACACAAAGCAGGAACTTAAAAACCATTCCTTAAAAATCTACGAGACACTCTGGAATTACGAAAAATGGCTTCCAACCCATTACCGCCAAATGCTTGTGAAAATGCAAAAGGATGATTGGCTGACTAATTATAGACAGGATTGGGGTATCCAATTCAGCATGCAGAATGTTTTAAATAAGGCTAAATACCTAGAGAAAGACTTGCCGGTTTTTGATATTTTTCTCAAAAACAAACATAAGTTACAAGAACAATTTGATTCGTTTTTTCCCCACCTTGTAAACTATTGCGAGACTAATTTTAATTCTCCGACCTCATAAAGATTACTTTTAAACAAAGCCAAACAAAAGCTTTTGTTCTAAGATGGGTTACCGCATAATATTCCATCTTGGGATCACGGCAAAAAGCCCCAAGCCAATAAAAGCAAAAAGTGCCGTAATATCTGAATAAAGGTATGTACTTAAAAAATAATTGTGCAACGCAAAATGGATAAAAACAAATAGCGGGAAAAGGATTACACCTGCTTTTCTAAATAATATTAGTAAAATCCAGCTGACCAACACAAGCGCATCCACACCCAATGTATAATAGAAAAAATTTGACGGAATGGCTATATCTTTATGTTGCGAAAACTCGGCTAAATCTGTGTTAACACTCAATCCAAATATCAACAAAATTAATCCAAAAATCAAGTAATAATCTTTGTTATTTTTAAAACTTCTATCCACAGAATTCATTTTATAAAAATAAAAAAAAGAGCTTAATACTAAGCTCTTTTATATGAAAATTTTAAACAATCCAATTATATGCTAACAGCATTGATCAAACGGTTTTTATCACTGATATATTCTTCCATAGAAATCATACTTTCAGTCCTCATAACATCCTGTATATCATCTATTTGATAAATAATTCTTTTAGCATCCTCTGTATTCATAGCTCTCATCTTACAGAAGATATTGTATTTACCAGAAGTTACACTCGCTTCCACCACATTTGGGATCAAGGCCAGTTTCTTAAGAACTTCGTGAGTATGGTTTGATTTTGTAAGCAGAATACCGATAAACGCGGTGAAGTTGTAATCCAGCTTACCATAGTCGATATTAAGAGAAGATCCCAATATTATACCTGCATCCTCCATTTTCTTCACTCTTACGTGGATTGTCCCTGCAGAAACATCCATTTGCTTAGCAATTTCTGTAAAAGGCATTCTGGTATTTTCTACTAAGAAATCCAGAATTTTTTTGTCGATATCATCTAATTGATAGTTCATATTTAGGCTTTATTATTTATTTAATATATACTTATTTTTTTTGCAAATTTAAAAAAAATAACTTAAATAAAATAACTAATTAAAACATTAACATGTTTTAACAATATTGCCAATATCATATGATTATTATCATTTATTAGTTTCTTTTTTTAACGAATCTATTTTATTATCAGGAACGGCAACACTGTCAGATTTAGATTTATTCCTTTTTTTAAACAATCTTCTGAATGAATTAAAACTTCTGCTGTAAACAACGCCCACACCATAACTTTGATTGGCTCCGGCACCTGTGTAAGATCCTATACCAATATTGGATGGTTTTGAGTAAGCACGTAAAAGTCTGCTGCCATTATTGTTCCGGCTCCAGTCATACTCAATAATACCTTCTCCGGAGAGATAATTAGTATTGGTATTTTCGGTGCGGGAAATGGGAACCCCAAGGCCTGTTTTGATTTTAACCCTTGGCGACAATGCAAAACTGACGCTGGTGTTGGCTCTGTCCGACGTATTGGAGTTGGGATCACCACTGATATAATCCAAGTTTACCTGAAATGCGCTACTAATAGTATTCAGTACACTTCCCAGCTGCTTGAAGATCATATTATAACCTGTACTCTGCGCTGTTCTTGATAGATTAAAATCCAATCCACCGGAATTAACCACATTGAAGTTGTTTAGCACCAAAACAGATCCAAACTGAATAACGCGCTCATCTGGATTGTTCATTTTATCCGCCAGTGTTTCTCTAACTTGCGATGAAACATCCGGCGCTGAAACGCCAAATGCAATTTCGGGCTTAGTTAATGTCCCTGTGATTTTTGTCGTCAGCATCACATTAATAGGCTGCGTGAGGGACATCCCCAGATACTCACCGGCATTGGTAACAGTTCTTGTATAGTTGGCGGTGATATTAAGATCGGGCAACATGGGGCTACCCGTCCATTGTATGGTGCTGCCACGCGCAATCTGGAATGTTCTGTCCAAAATAGCCTTTGACACAAATGTCCCATTATCTACCATGTAACTACCATTCATGCTGATATTACCGCTTCGCTCCATACGGAATTTCATATGGTTAGCATCTCCTCTCACCGATATATTCCCCACTTCATCCCCCACCAAAACATTCACCAGAGAGCCTTTATCTATTGTAATATCAAAATCTATTAGCATATTGGCACCAGACCTTTTCTTTTTCTCCACAGAAACCACGCCTTCATCATCACGTTTTAAAAAACGCAGTATTTTAAACTCTTCCACATTAGCCGTAGAGGCGCTGTTAAAGGTGAAACTGCTGTTGTTTAGAACCTTAATCCCATCATTAGGAGTAGAGATTTCCAATCCCGAGACCGGTCCGCTGACATAGAGGTCACCCTGACCTGTGACGCGACCCCAGAAAAGGTCGTTATCATCCTGAGTGGAGTTAAGAACCAATAAATTATCTGCATGCATAATGAGGTTGACCGCCAACGAAGACAATGTCTCAAACTGTATGGAACCAGAAATATTACCTTTTGAATTCTCTCGGCCGTCTTTAATTCCGATGTTATTGAGTAACGCCAACCCTTTGGATAAATTAATGACCGTATCTTCAAAACTGTAATCTACGCCGGTAAATAGAAGTTTAAGCCCGAAACCTTTCATTGCAATATCACCGCTATAATCAATATCATTCAATGGGCCGGAAATCTTAAGATCACCTGTGGCTTTACCACGGAAATTACCAAATACCGTCTTGACAAACTGCTGCGCAAAAGCAATGTCAAATTCGTTCATTTTGGCATCAAGATTTAAAACCGGGGAGGATGGATTATTATCAATCGTCCCTTTTACATCCAGCGTATTTTGACCAAAGAGATCAGAAGAAAGGGCTTCTATATTAACATCGAATACATTAGGCTTCTCACTTTTTGTAATTTTGGTTTCGATATTCCCCATGGCTTTGCCATTCATCACAATATCGTTTACATCCAAATCTACTAGCGGCTCCAAGTTATTTCCCGACTTGCGAATCTGTATGCTACCATTAGCAATCCCCTTGATGCTCATCGCGTTTTCATCATCTTGATTACCCAAAGCCAACAGTTTGGCAATTTCGAGATTCTTGACCTCAGCATCGGCAAAAAAATCTTTTCCCGAGCGGAACTCAGCTTCCTTGATAAGCAGCTGGCTGTCATCGGAATAAATCCTGAGGTTTTCTATAATAAAATCCTTATTTTTCTTTCTGTAAGTAATAGAATGATTAAGCTCTGGGCTGGTATCGATACTCCAAGCAACATTATTAAATTTGACCGTTGTAGGTTCGAACCGGAAAACATAATCGCCTGATTTATTGGTCGTTTGATTAATATTTACCGCATAGTCCTTCATGTTCTTAGCCACCTCATCATCCGGTGTCCCCAGTTTAAAAACCGTTGATATATGCAAAATCTGCTCATTCTCATTGTATGCTGATAATTTGAGATCCTGCAATACATGTGTACCATATTGTGCCCTCTTGACTGTTGTTAAAAATTGCTGCGAACGGTCCGCCGTATTTACGCGCAGGCTAATGCTATCTACCATGGCACTATCTTTAACTTTCTCCAGATGAGGCTGATAAGTGGCATCTGTTTCCGCGAGAAACTTTTCGGCTTCGGTAAGTTCCTTTTTGCTGGTCAGTACATATTTGATGCGCGCCGCATCGGCATTCAATGTAAGGTCATTAGTAGCACCGGAATAGTTTCCCGATACTTTGGCACCATTCTCCAAATCCAGATCGGGAACAAAAAACGAAACCAAACCTTGTTTGACATCAAAATCAAAATCGAAGTTTTGGCCGTTATAAGTTTTCTTGGGTGGATTTCCCACCATGATTTTATTGATACTATTGGTCATCATTTTACCAATATCCTCCAAATTAAAACGCCCAGATACCTTACCTACAACGGCACCCGGCGCATCTACCGATACAACCCTGTTACCGTTATCAAAATAGGCCTTGATTTTGGAATCCGGGATTTGTAATTTTTGTGCAGGGGAATTGAGAACAAGATTCTTGATGCCTGCATCCAAATTAAGATCATTGAGGCTGGTCATGGCCAATTTACCACTTACAAATCCACTCACAGCATTTGTCTGTCCCGCAGAAATACCAAAATAATTGAGATTGAGATAGCTGATATTAGTTTCAAAATCGGCAAGCAATCTTTTGGTGCTGAAATCTACAAACCCCTTGAAACTTCCTTTAGCATTGACATCATTGGCATCAACAGTACCCGTAAATCGTTTTTTGTTCAGGATACCAGCAATCGAAACATTAGTAAGGCTTTTGCCCATTAGATCGATATGATTAACATCAGAAGTAGTTTTAACATACATCGTATTAACATCAAATCCTTCTCCCTGAACATTGAATTTCCCAGAAATCAATCCAACTTGTTTATTCTTGGTCAATGCCGTAACATTGAGATCTTTTACCTCAAAATATCCTCTGTACTTGGGGCGTTTTGTGCTGTAATCTACCAGGTTAAGATCCTTCATTTTGGCCTGGCCGATGCCGGTGATCAGGTTACCGGTCGCAAAAACCTGTTTGGGATTTACACGCACAGATCCATTATATTTGAGCCTGCCAAATTCATCTGCAAAATTTCCCATTTTGGAGGATATAAATTTGGGCAGCGAAGCCTTCAGACCTTTGTAGGTAAAATCTGCAGCCAGATTTTTGCTCTCAATAAAAAACTTCTTATCCAGCACGCTGGCAATAGTCATTTTCTTGGTATTGAGGTTGATTTCTTGAGACCGTACCAAAAAATTATCCAAGGTAAAATTATTGAGCGGTCCGGTCATTTGCCCAGAAATATTGATAGGCGTGTAATTATCCCAATCGGGCACAAAATAACTGACGTCATAACCGCTCACCTGGCTGCCAGGCACAATTTTCAGATCCCAGTTGACTTTGTTACCAAAATCCGCAAATTTTGTAACGGGATCCAAATTAAGTACAGCCTCACCCTGCAAAAGCGAATAATTGGTGTTAAATGTCAGATTACCGAATTTCAAATGCTTTTTCGTTAGTTCAAAATTGGTAGAAAACGTATCTACAATATGCTCTTTACCATAACGTTTGGTAATGAAATTAAAATTTCTGATGTCTGCAGAAACATTAGGCCCTTCTACTTTCAGCGATGTAACATTCAGGTTGACTTTTCTTGCATCCATCCATTGGCCTGCTTCACCGGGATGATTTTCGTTCACAATGCTGGCAATGCCATCCACAATATCAAGCTTCATCCCCATCTTAAAGGGTTTCTTCTTGGGATCACGCGGTTTGCCATCATCAAAATTATCCACATAACGGATAAAATTACTGATACTGTCGCCTTTATACGTAATTACCCGCACCACCGGATTAATAATTGTGGCCTGTTTAAACTTAATATCCCGTGTATTGAAGGCCAATGCAAACCAGTCCGAACCAACGCGGAGTTCTTTGGCTTTTACAAATTCGTAATTTTTATAATCCTTCAGTCTAAGCCCTTTGATGGTAACATCACCAAAAAAATTAACATCAATATCATCTATAGACATACCCATTTTGAGATCTTTGTTAAGAAAATCAATTGCCTGGCTGGCAATATAACGCTTGGTAACCGGTAGATTGATTGTAATCAAAACCAAAACAAGCAGCCCAACAATCCCAAAAAACAGATAACTCAAAAGCCTCAGGATAAGTGGACTTTTCTTCTTGACCATCGGCTGGCCAGTGGTTGATTCTTGGTTATTTGTACTTTTATTTTCTAACTTTGCCATCTATTATGAGCAGTTCAATTATTTTAGGTATAGAATCTTCTTGCGACGATACTTCCGCAGCCATCATACGGGACAACACGATCCTTTCTAACGTGGCTGCCACACAACAGATCCATAATGAATACGGTGGCGTTGTGCCGGAATTGGCCTCCAGAGCACATCAGCAAAACATTATTCCTGTTGTGGAAAAAGCATTCTCAAAGGCAAATATACAACAAAATGAGATTGGCGCCATTGGCTTTACACGAGGCCCGGGACTTTTGGGATCGCTCCTTGTAGGTACGTCTTTTGCCAAATCTATGGCCATGAGTTTGGATGTTCCGCTGATAGAAGTCAACCACCTACAGGCTCATATCTTGGCTCATTTTATTGAGGATGCCAACCCTACACCTCCCACATTTCCTTTTCTTTGTTTAACGGTTTCCGGAGGTCATACAATGATTGTTTTGGTGAAGGATTATTTTGATATGGAGATTATCGGGAAAACGATTGACGATGCTGCCGGCGAAGCATTTGACAAAATCGGAAAGATTTTTGACCTCGATTATCCTGCCGGACCAATTATTGACCGCTTGGCTAAAGAAGGCAACCCAGATGCGTTCAAATTCAGTAAACCTAGGATGGAAGCATATGATTATTCATTTAGTGGGATTAAAACTTCGGTCCTATATTTTATCCAAAAAGAAGTGAAAAAAAAACCGGATTTTATTCAAGAAAATCTTAAAGACCTGTGTGCATCGGTACAAAAATCAATCATAGAAATCCTGATGGACAAGTTGGAAAAAGCGGCAAAAGACTTAAACATTTCCGATGTGGCCATTGCCGGTGGCGTATCTGCCAACTCCGGTCTCAGAAAAGCGATGGAAAACAATCACAAAAAATTAGGCTGGAATATCTTCATCCCAAAATTTGAATACACCACAGATAATGCTGCCATGATTGCCATGGTAGCCAAACTGAAGTTTGAACGTGGTGAGTTTACCGACATCCGAACAACGGCAACGGCGAAGTATGATTTGTAGATATTAAGTTTGATATTTAATACAATTATAAGAGCCACGGAAATTCAGAAAACCTTATTTTTGTTCCTTAAAAATAAAAAGTTATGGCTTCGGGGTTCTTTGCAATCTTAGATGATATTGGTGCGCTGATGGACGATATTGCGGTCACAAGTAAAATCGCGACTAAAAAAACAGCAGGCATATTGGGTGATGATCTTGCCGTCAACGCAGAAAAAGCGACCGGATTTTTGTCTTCACGGGAAATCCCCGTTTTGTGGGCTATTACAAAAGGTTCTTTCATCAATAAACTAATCATTCTACCTATTATTTTCCTGCTCAATTTTTTCTTTCCCGCTGCCATCAAGGTTATTTTGGTAATTGGAGGTGTCTATCTGGCTTACGAGGGCGTAGAAAAAATTATAGAATACTTTTTTCACCGAAATAAGAAAGGTCAAGAAGTAGTGCAGGAAAGCGCTCTTCCCGATAACGACGAAAAGTCTGAAAAAGCAAAAATCAGTTCAGCCATCAAAACAGACTTTATCCTTTCCTTGGAAATTGTTATCATCGCCCTGGGTACCGTAATAGAAAACGAGCATCCGCTGATTGAGCAAATTATTGCTGTAAGTATTGTGGCATTTCTAGCAACTGTAGGTGTTTACGGCATTGTTGCACTGATTGTAAGGATGGACGATGCCGGTTTTTTCCTGATGAAAAAATCACGCAATAAAGGTTTTTTATCTGGCTTTGGTCAACTCTTGGTAAAAGCTTTACCTGTAGTGATCAAAATATTGGGCGTGGTGGGAACCATCGCTTTACTACTAGTCTCTGGCGGTATTTTTATACATAATATAGATTACATCCACCATATGATACCGGAGGCGATACCTTCCACCATTGCAGAATTTGGATTGGGTATTATTTTTGGCTTGGCAGCAGTTTTGGTGATGGCCATCGTAAAAAAAGTAGTAAACTTGGTTAAGCCGGTGAAAAAATAAATTCAATTCTAAAAAAATCCTTAAGCGTTCTTACCTTTGCGGAAGATCGGTTTTTATCTTTTAATTATGAAACTTTTCTTTGGACAGATTTTTCCTGAAATTATCATTGATACTGATGAGCAACAGCATATCACGAAAGTCCTTCGCATGCGTGAAGGCGAAGAAATATCCCTAACTGATGGCAAAGGAAATCTGGCGAAGGGAAACCTGATTTTTGAAGGAAAGAAAGTATCTTTAGAAGTCTTTGAAATTACTGAAAACAAACCTGATTTTTCACCTCAACTTCACATTGCCATTGCACCTACAAAAAACATAGATCGCATCGAGTTTTTTGTGGAGAAAGCTGTTGAAATGGGAATTGGCGTGATTACATTCATCCAAACAGACAACTCCGAGCGGAAAAATATTAATATTGATAAAATCAGGAAACAGGCCATCGGCGCATCCAAGCAAAGTCTGAGATTCCATTTTCCGGTAGTCAATGACCTTATTAAGTTTTCTGATTTTATACAAAATCTTGATGCGAAAAATACCTTTGTAGCACATTGCAACGAAAATCTGGAAAGAACGTCGCTTAATAACATTCAACATCATAAAAATTACACCTTCTTGGTTGGTCCCGAGGGTGACTTTTCTGATAAAGAAATCCACTTACTGGCAGAGAAAGGCATCAAAGCCGTTTCCCTTGGAAATCAACGTTTGAGAACTGAAACTGCTGGGATTTTCATAGCTGCTTGGAACTACGACAAAATGTTTTAACATCCAGAAATTATTTGATACATTTGATAGATAAATCTTCTTGAAATGAAAGACTTATTGATCAACCGATTTCTGTATTACAAAGAGTTAGGCGACAAATCATTTGCGCAGCTTACTGATGAACAGCTATTCTGGCAATACAATGAAGAAAGCAATTCTATTGCAATTATCGTAAAACACTTGGCTGGAAACATGCTTTCCCGCTGGACCAATTTCTTAACCGAAGATGGTGAAAAAGAATGGCGGAATAGAGATGTGGAATTTGTAAATACTTTCAAAACTAAATCTGAAGTTTTGGATTATTGGGAAAAAGGCTGGAATTGTCTTTTCACTGCTTTGGCCCAGATTACAGATGAAAATATCACTTCAACAATCTACATTAGAGGAGAAGCTCATACGATCTTTGATGCTGTTTTGCGTCAAATTTCCCACTATCCTTACCATATAGGACAAATTGTTTATATAGGAAAAATGATTAAAAATACAGATTGGAAAACGCTTTCCATTGCCCGGAATAAATCCGCAGATTTTAATCAGGAAATGCATTCTAAGTTTGAATCCAACCAAGAAAATGCGTCACCAGTTTGTTTTGCAAAGAGTAATGAAGTAAGGGACGATTATAAAAATTGAAATACATTTAATTTTCTCTCAGATACTTTTCCAAAATCTGATCTCCACTTGGGATCGAATTTTTTGCCCAGCGGATTTTCATTTGCAACAATTTTTCTTCTGATAATTTGTAATCTATATTAGATTTCAGAAGCTTTTGTTTCAGCTCATACATACAGATAGCAGCCGCTACAGAAACATTGAAGCTTTTTGTAAAACCATACATTGGGATAGCCAGCGTTTCATCGGCAAAATCCAGCAACTCATCCGTGGTTCCCTCCCACTCTGTCCCGAAAACCAAAGCCAATGGTTCTGTAATCACGTAATCAGGGAGCATTTTGGCGTTATTCTCTGCTGAAACGGCGACAATTTTATAACCTCTGTTTTTGATATTTTGCAGAGATTCTATATTCCTTGGCATCTTCTCTACCTCTACCCAAGTATCGGCACCTTTGGTAACTTTGAGATTGGGCTCAAAGAAATTTTCCTTTTCCATCGCTACCACTTTGTGAAACCCGCAAGCTTCTACCGAACGCACAATGGCCGCAGCATTGCGAAACTGGTAAATATCCTCCATCACCGGCAAAACAAAATCAGAACTCTCTTGTGAGTAATGTTCTATTTTGCGCAAGCGTTCTTCGGTTAAGAATTTCTGAAGGTATTCGTAAGTAGACTGTAAGTTCAAAGGGTTTTGATTTTTGAGATTGGCTGCAAATTTCGGGAATTTATTTGAAAATCTCCAAGGTTTAAAAATCTGTTAAAAATATGCAAACGCTTTACCAAAAGTTAATTGTAATGGAATAACTATCAACCATTTTAACCTACGTGGAAAGAGGCGCCAGCGCGTGAGGGCGAAGGGCTTTGTTGTAGCTCGTTTTGTTTTGGGCGGGTTGGGCGGTGGCAAAACAAAACAGCGACTGCCCGTAGACCGACCCATTTTCCTCTGGATTCAGCTTTAAGGAAAATGGGGCACGCCCAATAATAAAAAAAGCGGTAAAAAATTACCGCTCTATCTTTATTTCTTTTTTCTTGACTGTTCCTGCGCTCGCTGTTGCTCCTGCGCTTTCTCCATCATCTCCCGCATCCTTTTTTGGAAAGTTCCTTCCTTTTTAGGTTCTTTCTTTTTGTTGGCCTGAATCATGGCGTGGATCTTTTTCTCATCGAGGATAAAGTACTTGATGACCAAAATGATCACAATATTAATGGCATTGGAAACAAAATAATACCAAGACAGACCCGAAGCGGAACTGTTTAGGAAAAACAGGAATGTGATTGGGAAAATGTACATCAGCACCTTCATATTCGGCATTCCTTCCTGCTGTGGCTGCTGGATGTTGCCGGATGTCATAATGGTGTAAATCAAAATAACCACGGTACAAGCCAATGCAAAAACACTCAAGTGATTGCCCAACAATGGAATATTGGTACTCCAGTGAATGATGTCATCGTAAGCCGTTAAATCCGGGACAAACCAGAAACTCTTACCACGAAGATCCAACATATTTGGGAAGAAACGGAAGAGTGCATAGAAGAGCGGAATCTGCACAAGCGCCGGCAAACAACCGGCCATCTGGTTGACACCAGCCTTTCTGTAAACGGCCATTGTCTCCTGCTGCTTTTTCATTGGGTCCGCATCTTTGAATTTCGCATTTACCTCATCAATCTCAGGACGGATGACCTTCATCATGGCACTCAGCTTGTGCTGCTTGAACATCACCGGTGAAAGAATTAATTTGACAATAATCGTCATCAAAAAGATAACCCAACCGGCAGCAATACCCCAAGATGAAATCAAATTATACATCGGGATGAAAACATGGCGGTTCAGCGAGCCAATTACTGACCAGCCTAATGGCAGGATCTCATCAAAATTCTTATCATAAGATTTAAGAAGATCCAGATCCAATGGCATAAAATACCATGTGAAATCCTGATTAAGCTCGTTACCGGCCAATGCTACTTGCCCGTTGTAATTCATTTTTTTAAGATATTCACCTTCCGGGATAGCTTCCTGAAAACCTTTAGACTTGGTAAAACCATTTTTAGCTTCTATTACCGCAGCAAAAAACTGCTGTTTAACACCAATCCAGTTAAGCGTTTCATCGGGTTCGCTCATATCAGAGCGGGCATCGTAATCGTAATCCTTATAATTGTTGAAGGCATAAGCAAACTCGGTGTGGGTTTCTTCTTGAGATCGGCCTTTTTCTGCACCTCTCACATTATAATTCCATACAAAATTAGCTTTGCCATCATTAACAACCGTTGCCAGACCTTGTGTTTTTACCTGGAAATCCAACGTGTATTTTGGCTTCAAGGTGTAGATAAACTGGATAACCGCATTGCCTACTTTGGAACTCAATGTTACTGAATTACCAGCAACCTGAGGCGCAAAAACCAAATCTTTGGTATTGAAAATTTTACCTGATTTATCTTTGAACTCAAATCCATAATTGGTATTGTTGTTACTGAAAAGATAAAGCGGCTTACCACCAAATGCCTGAAACTTGTTAAGTTTAACAGAACTCAATTGTCCGCCAACGCTTGAAAATTCAAGGCTTAATTCGTTATTCTGAAGATTAACTTTTTGTACAGAATTGGGCGTTACTGTAGCGGTATTAAGATTGGCAGCTGCAGGTTTTGCGTGGGTTGTCTGCTCTGTTTTTTTGGCTTCGGTAGCCAGTTTTTCCTGCTCGGCTTTAGCATTTCGGTTTTGGAAATAAAACATAAAACCGATAAGAACAATAGACAAAAAAGCAAAACTAATCAGCTGGTTTTTATCTAATCCGTTATTCTGTTGCATAAATATTTAAGTTTGAATTTTGAGGTTTGAAGTTGACTGTTAGTATCAAATTTCAAACATCAAATTTTTATTTTGGTCTGCAAAAATAGGATTTATTTTTCAGACTTTGTTATTAAGACGCATGGCGTGGGGAAATACTTTTTTGCCTTACCACTTAAAATGAATGATGCAAAAAGTATAATGGAGAACCTGCCAACAGACTGTGCATTATACTTTCTACAACTTAGACATTTACTTATTATTGACCGCAGCGCTTACAAACGCTTTGAAAAGCGGATGCGGTGTGGCAACGGTACTCTTATATTCGGGGTGATATTGGACTCCAATATAGAAAGGGTGATCTTTCAGTTCAAGAGTTTCCACCAATCCTGTTTCAGGGTTAAAGCCTGTTGGCACCAATCCGTTTTCCTCGAATTCTTTCTTATAATCACTATTGAACTCGTATCTGTGGCGGTGACGCTCGGATATAGTTTTTGCGCCGTAGATTTCGGCTAGTTTAGAACCAGGTTTCAGTGTACATTTCCACGCGCCAAGACGCATGGTTCCACCTTTTTCTACCACATTCTTCTGCTCTTCCATTAGAGAAATCACAGGATCCGGCGTAGAAGTATCAAACTCTACACTATTGGCTTTTGTTAAGCCCAAAACATCGCGGGCAAACTCAATGGTCATGATCTGCATACCGAGACAAATGCCCAAAAGCGGGATTTTATTTTCTCTGGCATATTTCGCGGCCTGAATTTTACCTTCGATGCCTCGGTCTCCAAAACCCGGGGCAATAAGGATCCCATCTACATCTTTCAGTAATTTCTCAGTTCCTTTTTCTTCGATGTCACCGCTGTAAACCCAACGCAGCTTAACATCAGTTTCCTGATCGGCACCAGCATGGATAAAGGCTTCTGCAATCGATTTATAAGAATCCTGAAGCGAAACATATTTCCCAACCAACGCAATTTCTACGCTTTTCTTTGGGTTTTTATATTTTTTAAGGAAAGATTTCCAGTCCTTAAGATTAGAATCTTTCCCGATTGGCAAATTCAGTTCTTTGAGGACCACTTCGTCAAACTTCTGTCTTTGAAGGTCTAATGGCACTTCGTAGATCGTTGGCATATCGATACATTCGATCACGTTATCCAGACCTACGTTGCAAAACTGCGCTAGTTTTGATTTGAGTGCTTTGGGTATATGATGCTCGGTCCTGCAAACCAAAACATCTGCCTGAATCCCGCTTTCCATCAATTGGCGGACAGAATGCTGAGAAGGTTTAGTTTTGAGTTCTCCGCTTGATGATAAATAAGGTAACAATGTCAAATGAATAACCATAGAATTGTTTTTGCCCAGCTCCCATTGCAATTGGCGAACACTTTCTATGTAAGGAAGGGACTCGATATCGCCCACCGTTCCGCCAATTTCGGTAATGATAATATCATAATCTTTTTTGGACAGCATTTTGATGCGGCGTTTGATCTCATTGGTAATATGAGGAATCACTTGCACGGTTTTCCCAAGAAAATCACCTTTACGCTCCTTTTCTATGACCGTTTGGTAAATTTTTCCGGTGGTAACATTGTTGTTTTGTGAAGTTGGAGAATCCAAGAATCTCTCATAATGCCCAAGGTCCAGATCTGTTTCTGCGCCATCTTCGGTCACATAACATTCGCCGTGTTCGTAAGGGTTAAGCGTTCCGGGATCAATATTGATATAAGGGTCAAGTTTTTGGATGGTAACTTTGAAACCGCGCGATTTCAGAAGAAGTCCCAGAGAGGCAGAGACAATCCCTTTACCCAGTGAAGAAGTAACACCTCCTGTGACGAAGATGTATTTCGTTTCTTTTTTACTCATTAGATTAGGTTTGTGCAAAGTTAAAGTATCTGGGCTTAACCTGCAATTTTAGCTTAAATATTAAGCAAAATTTAAATTCAGTTATCCAAAAAAGTTCTAACTTCATGTTCGCTAAAACAGCGTCACACCATTATTATAATTAACTAATATTCAAATATTTATGAAAAATATATTTGATCATTCAGATACCATTTACTTTATCAAGAGAATCAACACCCTTACAGAAGACTCTTTCCCAAAATGGGGAACCATGTCCGTCGATAAGATGCTGGCTCACTGCAACGTGACCTACGAACTCATCTACGAACAGCACAAACATAAAAAACCAACTTTTATCAGCAAATGGCTGCTGAAACGTTTTGTAAAACCCAAGGTAACAAACGAAATCCCTTACCGTCAAAACCTACCCACATCTGCCATGTTTGTGATTACCAATGAAAAATTTTTTGATGAAGAAAGAAAACGCCTGATTGGCTTTATACAAAAAACACAGCAATTGGGCGAAGCTGCTTTTGACGGCAAAGAAAGCCATACCTTCGGAAAACTGTCGGCCAAAGAATGGAACAACATGATGGTGAAACACCTGGAGCATCACCTTAACCAGTTTGGGGTGTAATAAAAATCAAATATTAATACAACATTGTATACTTATGAAAAACAAACTATCCGCCTTACTCATTCTGCTTGGCCTTACAGCCGTTGCCCAAACCTATAAAAAGCCCTTGGTAACTGCCATTACAGAATCTGACCTCAAAAAAGATATGTACCAACTGGCCGCCGACAACTTTTGGGGCCGCGAAGCAGGAACACTCAATGAGCTGAAAGTATCTATGTGGTTGGCCAACAAAGCCAAAGAAGCAGGCATGCAACCTGCCGGTGATGATGGTACATTTTTTCAGTTTTTTGACATGTACAGGCATCAGGTTATCCCACAAAGTTCTGTAAGTATTGGGAACAAAAACCTGGCTTTGTGGAAAGATTACCTTGTGGCAGAGCCTGTCAATGCTAAGATTGATGCAGAGGTGATCTACGCCCGCGACCTACAGCCGGAACAGCTTCCTTCTATTCATATAAATGGGAAAGTTTTAGCTATCAATGCTTCAGATAAAAATATAGCAAAAGACATGACGCTGTTTGAAAGGCGATACCCAGGATTTATCAATAGAAAATATTACAAAGCCGCTAAGGATCTTGGTGCCAAAGCCATCATTTTTGTCACCGATGATATTGCTGAAAAAAGTTGGGAAGAAGTGCTGCCTCAGATGACCAGAGGTATTTATGGGATAGAAGGCACCCGCGATAAAGTACCTAATAATATCCCTGTTTTGTGGATCAAAAGAGAAAATAAAAATTGGCTGGACAACAATCCGAAAATTAACATCAACCTGATAACCGAAACATATAAATATCCATCCGTCAACATCATAGGAAAGATAGAGGGCACAGACCCGAAGCTAAAAAATGAATATGTACTCATTAGTGGTCATCAGGATCATGATGGGATTCGGCAGCCTGTAAAAAACGATACCATCTACAATGGTGCAGATGATAACGCCAGCACATGTGTTGCCATGTTGGCCATTGCAAGGGCTTACAAAAAACAACCGTCCAAACGCAGCATCCTCTTTGTTTTCCATGGTGCAGAAGAGCGGGGACTGTTGGGTTCCAAATGGCATGCAACACACCCCGAAGTTCCTAAAGAAAGCATTGTTGCAGTACTCAACGGTGACATGATTGGCAGAAATGACAACAACGAAGCTGCTTTACTAGGTCAGAATTCACCACACAAAAACTCCGATGACCTTGTAAAAATGGCGGAAGAAGCCAATAATGAAAGCACCAAGTTCACCTATCTTAAAGATTGGGATTCGCCAAACCATGCAGAATATTTCTATTTCCGAAGTGATCACCTGCCTTATGTTAAAGAAGGTATTCCGGCGGTATTCTTCACCAGTGTTTTACATTCTCAGTACCATACGCCACAAGATGAGAGCGAAAATATCAACTTTAAAAAACTCTATAAGATGACCGAATGGATCTACAGAACATCCTGGAAAGTCGCCAACGAAAAAGAAAGACCAACAGTATTAAAAGATTTTAAACTGGAACGGTAAATAAAAACAAACCCGCAATGACTAATCAATTTGCGGGTTTTTTATGGTTAAAACAATATCAGTTAATACTCAAATTTCCTGACAGCTTCCAGTGTTTTATCGATTTCCTGATCGCCAATGGCGGCAGAGATAAACCAGGTTTCATAACCGCTTGGTGGCAGATAGATCCCCTGATCCAGCAATTGGTGGAAAAAATTATTGAAAAGGCTGATGTTAGAATTTTTAACCTCGGTAAAATTGCTCACCGAAGTGACATTAAAAAACACAGACATCATACTACCCTTACGGTTGATCCTGTGTTGGATGCCTTTTTCGCTCAGTATTTTGCTCATTTCAAAATCCAGCGTCTCAGCTGCTTTATTGATTTTATTATAAAAATCAGGATCCTGCCTGATAAGTTGGAGTGTTTTAAGTCCTGCGCGCATCGCCAGTGGATTACCACTTAAGGTCCCGGCTTGGTAAACATCACCACGTGGTGAGAGGTAATTCATAATTTCATTGCGACCGGCAAAAGCACCTACCGGCAATCCACCACCAATTACTTTACCAAAAGTCACCAAATCGGCCTTGATGCCTAATGCTTCCTGAGCACCGCCAAATGCCAGCCGGAAACCAGTCATCACCTCGTCTAGAATCAGCAAGGCACCATGCTCATCACAGATTTTTCTTAAATTCTGAAGGAATTGGTTTTCTGGCAGGATGCATCCCATGTTGCCCGCGATAGGCTCTACAATAATGGCAGCGATCTGCTCTGGATTGGCTTTGAAAAGATCCTCTACTTGTTCAACATTATTGTACTCGGCCAGTAGAGTATCTTTGGCAGTCCCTTGGGTCACGCCCGGTGAATTAGGGTTTCCAAATGTGGCCGCCCCACTGCCTGCCTGAATCAGAAATGAATCAGAATGACCGTGATAACAACCTTCAAACTTGATAATCTTATCACGCCCTGTGTAGCCTCTCGCCAAACGGATGGCGCTCATACAGGCTTCGGTGCCGGAAGACACCATGCGGATCTGGTCGATATTCGGGACATTCTCTACAATCAGTTTGGCAATTTCGGTTTCCAATTCGGTTGGTGTACCGAAGGAAAATCCTTTTTCGGCCTGTAGTTTCAGGGCTTCCAAAACTTCAGGATGTGTATGCCCCAATATGGCAGGTCCCCATGAGTTGATATAATCGATATACGTTCTGTCATCTTCATCGGTAAGGTAAGCCCCTTTGGCCGATTTCATAAAAACAGGCACGCCACCGACAGATTTAAAAGCACGCACCGGGGAATTAACACCACCTGGGATATATTGATACGCTTCTTCAAAAAGCGCTGAACTTCTTTGATATAACATTGTTAATTGGTATTTCGTGTGTTTGGCATTCCTAAAAACCTAACACTATAAATTGCTTTAGCTTCTTGGTTTCCTACTTTGCAAGTAAATTAGCTGTCCTGCTTGTGGCTGGTCGTTATGATCCATATCCATACGGTTTTTGGAATACAGCTTTTTCAGTTTTATCCCAAATTTCTGAGCGATATCATGCATGGTGTCGCCAATTCCGGCCTTATAGGTCGGCGTATTGCCGGAGGAGTTTTTGCTCTCTAGAAACACAATATCGTTTTTATGTAACTGATCATTGGTCAGTTCATTATATTTGATGAGACGTTTCTCACTAATTCCAAACTTTTTAGAAATTTCACTCACCGAAGCATCAACCGGCATCACAAAGAATTTGAGCCCGTCATTAGGATGATTTTTGACCAAGATATTTCTTAACAATGCCGTTTTGGCTTTTGCATCGATAATCTCCTCTACCTTTTGTTGATTCTTGGCATAAGAACCCTGTGAGTAAGGTACACTAACCGTTGGTGGCAGCACTTTGTCATTTTGTTTCTCCTGTCCTAGTTTAGCCATGAAGACGGCATCTTTGTTAAGATCCGGGTACATTTTCAAAATGGCATAATAAACCTGTTCTGTATTGGTATTATCAAATTCATACAACCTGTACTTCTCAATCTTATCAATAAGAATATAAGCGTAGCGAGGATTTGTCGCGTAACCCGCTTTCTTCAAGCCATGAGCCCAGGCTCTGTAATCTTTTGGATCCAGTTTAAAAAGACCCGTGTAATATTTTCTAGTTGCCAAAAAGATCGAATGATCTTCGTAAGATTGGCGTGGATCTTCATAAACACGGAAGCATTCGTTAGGCGCATCATCAGTATGCTTCATGGTTTTCCCGGTCCATTCTTCCTTACATTTGATCCCGAAATGGTTTTTCCCTTCCAGTGCCAGACGGCTTTGCCCTCCTGCCGTTTCTAGTAAACCTTGTGCCAGCGTAATACTCGCCGGGATTTTATACTTTTCCATTTCCTCTACGGCATACGGTGCAAATTTTTGGATATACTGGTCTTCCGTCTTCCAGGTTTGCGCTTTTGCAAATCCCAGAATGCAGATAAAACCAATCCCCAACAGTTTCTTCATTCTTATATTTTAAAAATTGACTACTTTATTATACATTCTACTTAACAACAAGGACTTCAATCTTTGTTAAGCTGTTTTTTAGGAGCTGACTCCCGCTATCCACTCTATCTTTTTTGCCTCGATCGGCTCCGCCGCCTCGCCAAAAAAGGATGCCGTTACTATCGGGGCTAGGGCTTTGAGTTTTATATTCACTTTTAATCAAATATCAGGTTTTCAAAATCAATCCAATTCCTGTTTTTAGATTTTAAAAACTGATTAGCCCCTGCAATCCCCTGCAACCCTCCTGTATGGAAAACCAGCACCTTGGAGCCTTTTGCAAAAAAACCGTTTTCTGCCAGCTCAAAAACCTTCTGCATCATCTTGCCCGTATAGATGGGATCCAGCGGAATATGATAGTCCTTGTAAAACCTGTTGATAAAACGGATATTATCATCCGATATTTTACCATAGCGGCTTTCATGGGCATCCATCAGCTCAAAATTATCTTTGGCACCGTAACTCAATATAGAATTTGGCAAAGAATCATCCTTCACCAACCGGATTCCCAAGACCTTTTGCCCATCGCGGGCATATCTGGAAATTCCGGCAATGGTTCCACCAGTTCCAACAGCGGTGCAAAGATAGTCAAAATCTTCTGTTGAGTGCCCTGCCATATGTTGGATACCGTCTGCCGCTAAACTATTGCTTCCCCCTTCCGGGATGATGAGTGCGCCAGGATATTTTAAATACAATTCCTCCGTCAGCTGTTCTTTATCTGCATAGTTTTTTCGGGTAACGAAAAGAAATGACATCCCGTTCCTGTGGGCTTCGGCCAATGTTGGGTTTTGCGGCCAGCTATCAGATAATTCCTCACCGCGAATAACACCCATCGTAGGAATATCAAACTGTTTTCCAAAGGCCGCAACTGAGGCTATATGATTAGAAAACGCACCACCAAATGTTATAATTAAAGGATTCTTATAATTGGCAGCCAGGTAATGGTTGACATTGTAAAACAGCTTCCAAAACTTGTTTCCTGAAATCTTGGGATGAATCAAATCCTCCCTTTTGACAAAAATCCGGCAATCATAAGCCGTCTGGATTTCTGTAATAGGTACCTGAAATTTGGGAACTTGAAGCATCCTTCAAAAATAGAAAATAAGATGTGAGATTGTAGCGCAGACCCTGCTTTTTATAAAAACTTTAACGGATCATCCAGCTTACAATTTTCCATATTTACAAAATCAAACTAGCTCCCCTATGAGATCATAATCTTCGGCAGATGTAATCTTCACGTTGGCGAATTCGCCGATCGATAGGTAAACATTTTCTGCAGGCACGAGTACGGTATTATCCACATCTGGAGAATCATACTCCGTTCTGCCCACAAAATAATCACCTTCTTTCCTGTCAAAAATACAACGGAATATCTTACCAACTTTTTCCTGATTTTTCTCCCAAGATATCTGTTGTTGGATAGCCATAATTTCCTCAACACGCTGTTGTTTCACGTCATCAGGGATATTATCATCTAGCACAAAAGCAGTCGTGTTCTCCTCATGGGAATAAGTGAAGCAACCCAAGCGGTCAAAACGCTGATCCCTAACCCATTGTTTAAGTTCTTCAAACTTTTCTTCGGTCTCACCAGGAAATCCCACAATCAATGTTGTACGGATAGCCATATCTGGCACTTTTTCACGGAATTTATCCAGCAAGGCATTGGTTTTTTCAAAGGTTGTCCCGCGCTTCATCGCCTTCAAAAGCTCTGTATTGATATGCTGAAGCGGAATATCTATATAATTACAAATTTTAGGTTCCGATTTTACAATATCCAACACATCTTCCGGGAAGCCCGTTGGAAAAGCATAATGTAACCTGATCCACTCAATCCCTTCTACTTTAATCAGTTCTTTCAGTAGGTCGCCAAGTGCTCTTTTTTTATAAATATCAAGACCATAAAAGGTGAGATCCTGCGCAATCAATATGAGTTCTTTCACGCCTTTTTTAGCGAGCTTTTGCGTTTCTATAATCAGTTTTTCAATGGGCGTAGAGATGTGGTTGCCTCGCATCAGCGGGATGGCACAGAACGAGCAAGGCCTGTCGCAACCTTCCGAGATCTTCAGATAGGCATAATGCTTGGGCGTGGTAGTTAGGCGCTCGCCAACCAGCTCATGTTTGTAATCGGCTCCCAAATGCTTGAGCAAAATAGGAAGATCCCGAGTCCCAAAATACTGGTCTACATCAGGGATTTCTCTAATCAAATCTGGCTTGTAACGCTCCGAAAGACATCCCGTAACGAAGACTTTTTCCACTTTACCCTGATTTTTGAGATCAACATATTCCAAGATCGTATTGATGCTTTCTTCTTTGGCATTATCGATAAATCCGCAGGTGTTAATCACCACCACATCACCTTTCTCCTCGTGTACCACTTGTTTTCCATTAGCTTCCAGTTGTCCCATGAGAACTTCGGAATCATAGACATTTTTGGAGCACCCCAGCGTGACGATATTAATTTTCTTTTGACCTACAGATTTAGTACGCATCTTATTATAATTGCTAAACGATGATTAACGATGGATTAATGAACATCAATATAAATATTCATTTTTAAGACTGCAAATTTAGGAATAAAAAAAAGAACCGTATTGGTTCTTTGAAATGTATGTCAAATTCAGTTACTAAAATTAAATATCACAGATAAGAAAAATAAAGAAGTAGGATTAGATTAAAAAATGTACACTAATAACTTAACCGTCCTCAATCTACCATCTCTTAGTCTATTATCTATACGCCTCCCTTCTTCCACTAATAGGCTTGCTCATCACCTTTTACGATGTTGTAAAATGTGAGGAAAATAATCTTGAGATCCAGAAAAAATGACCAGTTTTGAATATACCAAATATCCTTTTCTACCCTTAGTTCCATATCCCGATTGGTAAATATTTCGCCTCGTGAACCCATAACCTGCGCCCAGCCTGTAATACCGGGTTTTATCATGTGACGAAGCATATATTTTTTGGTAATTTTAGAATACAATCTTGTTTGAGAGAGCATGTGTGGTCTTGGCCCAACAACTGACATATTACCAATAAACACATTGATAAACTGCGGCAGCTCATCTATGCTGGTCTTTCGCATAAACTCTCCAAATTCGGTAATTCTGCGGTCACCCTTCTCTGCTATTTTAACATCGGCAACTGCATTAACTGTCATACTCCTGAACTTGATACAGTTAAATGCTTTGTTCTTGAGTCCGGATCTTTTCTGAAGAAAAAATACAGGGCCTCTACTTTCCAGCTTGATAATCAATGCCACAATAGGAATTAACCACGATAGCAAAAATATAATCACAAATAACGAAAATAGAATATCAAAACTTCTTTTAAGTATTTGTTTTTTGCGCTCCGAAAGCGGCTCCTTCATTAATACTAAAAAAGGAATATTGGCCAAAATCTCATAACTTATCAAGCCTGGATTATTGTGCTTAAAATCCGGAACCATATAAACACGAACCATTTTATGTTCTGCTAGGTCTATAATTTTTTTATAATCCTTAAGGTTAATTCTGTCATCACAGAAAATAAGTTTATTAATTGTGAGATGATCAAATTCTCTAAATAGATCATCTATATTACCCAGATATTTAGACCCTGGAGCTTCGTGATCAAAGGCATAAACTCCCTGTATACCAATGGATCTTCTGATTTCGCTGTTAGAAAGTAAGGTTTGCGCAAAAGTATTTTCGCCAATTAGAATGGTGTCAAACTGGTAAAGCGCCCTGCCAATCTTAACACGATGTTTTTTACGATAAAGAAAGAGAATAAGTCTTGCTAATGACGTAAAAACACCTATCAGGATAAAATAAAAACAACAATTGGTGTAATTAATATTCCTAGGAAAAATCAGGCTTAGATAAATAAAACTGAAAATCACAAAAAGCAACAGTGACTTGGTAAGTGCATTAAATTGTATAGAAGATTCTTTGAAAGTTGAGCTGCTGTACAATTTTGTGAGATTGGCAATGATAAGCCAAGAGAAGTTAAGGATAATAAATTGGGCCCGGTAATCTAACACAAAATTATCATCATCACTAAAATTGAAAAAATACAACTTCCCTGAAAAGAAAAGAAGATTAATAATCAAATAATCAATGAAAATAAAAATCTTGGGAAAATATCTAAAAAAATACCCTGGCATAAGTCGGTAAAAATTCTATTCTGCGCGGTTTGAATCAAAAATCAAACCGCGCAGTTGGTTATTAGTTTTTATGCGCCGAAATTACTAAAAATTCTTTAAAGAAAATGCAGGTGCAATTTTATCTTTATCAGAGAGGATGATATCTTCTAAAGGAAGCTTCCAGTCAATATTTAAGTCTTTGTCATCCCATAGGACACTGCCTTCTGAAGCCTTATTATAAAAATTATCACATTTATAAGAAAAAACGGCAGTCTCACTCAATACAGAAAAACCATGTCCAAAGCCTCTTGGCACATACAATTGCAATTTATTCTCCGGTGTTAATTCTACACCAAACCATTGTCCAAAAGTGGGTGAATCTGCTCTAAGATCAACAGCCACATCAAAGACCTTACCCTCCAGACAGGAAACAAGTTTAGCCTGAGCGTGTTCTCCCTTTTGCAAATGTAAACCTCTTAAGACGCCATAGGATGATTTTGAAATATTGTCCTGTACAAAGTGTCCGTTAAGACCTGTTAATTCTTCAAATTGCTGCTCATTGAATTTTTCATAAAAATAGCCGCGATCATCTTCAAAGACATTAGCCTCTATAATATAACAGTCTTTAAGTGGTGTTTCTTTAACTTTCATCAGTCCTTTTATTTTTTTATTTTATTGAGTTCTTGTTCAAAAACGGCCTTTTTTAAGGCAGAGCTGGAAAAACGATGATCTCTTTTGTTATAATATATTTCAATTCCTTTTTCTTCGCAATATTTTTTACCTGTAAAGTTTTTATCCCGATAATCATCTCCAATGATTCTAACATCTACTACGAACGACTGCAGAATATCCATCAGGTCTTCTTCGGTATTGTAGGGAATAATCTCATCCACATCTTTGCAGGCTTTGAGCTGAATGTAACGTTCTACAATAGTCTGTGTTGGACGATTTTTAGTAGGGCGGTCGAATGTTGGGTCTAGTTGCAAACCAACAATTAAATAATCACAAATAGACTTAGCTTCTTCGAGCATTTTGATGTGGCCTGCATGAAGTAAATCAAAGGATGAAAATGTGATGCCTATTTTTTGGGTTTTCATAACTTAATAGTTTATATTTTTTACAAAACTAAAAAAAAATAAAGAGCTATTATCTCAAATACTCTGAGTTATTATCCTTGTACCAATCTTCTAATGCTTCTTGAAAGCTGTATTGAAAAGTGTATCCACTGTTCTTCATTTTTTTCCCACTAATGTTGGTAGAAATCATAAGCTTTTTCACCCTGTCGGGATGTATACCAAATGATTTGCCTCCCATTACACCAATAATTGCGGCTGCTGATTTTAACAATCCTGCTGGTATTACAAAAATATGACGTTTCATGTTTGTTGCCTCCATCATTGTATTGGAAATTGCTTCTATTGTAAAAGCAGGTTCGTAGGCACAATTGTAAATCTCAACATTATTATTAGTCCTTGCCATACTAAAAAGCATAAAATTGACAAGTTCTTTTACGTATATACAAGCTTTGATTGTATCCTTTCTACCAGGATAGAAAAACCTATGTTTACTTATTCCCCAGTACAATCTGGTAAAATTTCCATTTTCCCCTTTTCCGAATACAACACCCGGTCTTACTATAGTTAGTTGCCTCTCATTATTTTGCTTAGACTGCCAAATCATATGAATCTTTTCTGCAACAAACTTCGATATGCCGTAAGGTGTATTTGGAGTAGGCAAAGTTTCTTCAGTCTTCATTTCTTCTGAGGCACCATAAGGAGCTATTGAGGATGTAAAAAGCATCTTTTTTATCCCAAATTTTTCAGCAAATGAGGTTACATTTTCAGCCCCTTTTATATTGGTTTCAAAATACTCATGATCAGGATGCCCTGGAGTGGTATGAACTGCTGCAAAATTAAAGATTATATCATTTTGATCTACCGCAATATTTAAGTTGATAGGTTGCCTCACATCACAATTGATATACTTTGACTTACCATTATGGTTATTTTCTCTGATATCTAAATTATAAATATTACTGTCTGGATACTTTTCTTCTAAAAGATTTACTAGATGAGTGCCTATAAAACCTGACCCTCCAAATATAAAGTAGTTCATTATTAAATCTTTTTTATTTTTTCTATTGTAGAACTTGTGGAATAACCATTCACAAATGGTAAAACTACTGTTTCCACAGCAAATTCTCTACCCACAATATTTTCCGGTAGATAGTCCCCACCTTTAACAAGGATATCCGGGCATACTTCTTTAATTAATAAATATGGGGTATCTTCTTCAAATAAAATTACATAATCAACCATTTCAAGTGCGCTCATGATCAGAGCACGCTCATCCTGTCCTTTGATAGGTCTTTCTTCACCCTTCAACCTTTTAATAGATGCATCACTGTTAAGTCCTAATATTAATACATCTCCCAGTTTTTTGGCTTCTTGCAGATAACGGATATGCCCCTGATGGATAATGTCAAAACAACCATTAGTAAAAACAATTTTTTTGTTATGATCTTTAAGATTACTTGTCAGGTTGGAAATATCCTTATTTGCGATAATCTTCCTTTCTTCCCTGTATGGATATATTGATTCTTCAAGTTCGTTATAAAAAACCGGCTCTGTACCTATTTTGCTAACTACAACTCCGGCAGCTTTGTTGGCAAGCTTTACACTTTCAATCCATGTATAGCCTGCAGATATAGCCTGAGCCAATGTTGCAACAACAGTATCTCCTGCTCCCGAAACATCAAAGACTTCTGTGGCTTCCGTCCGAATATGTTCCACTTTATTTTCGCTAAAAAAACTCATCCCTTTCTCAGATCTTGTTAGCAATAGATATTTCAGATCATATTTTTTTCTTATTTTTTCGCCCTCAATTTCGATAATATGGTCTTCGTTATCTATTCTAAAACCTGCAACGTCACTTAATTCTTTAACATTGGGTGTTACAATGGTTGCTGCACGGTATTTTTCCCAGTCCTTTCCCTTAGGATCAATAATTATTGGTAAACCTGCTTTGTTTACCAATTTAATTGCACTTTTACAAAAGTTATCTGTAACGAAACCCTTACCATAATCCGAAAGCACAACAACTTTGTATGAAGAAAGATAACTCTCCAGATCGTTGATTTTAGATTGCTCCAGAGAAACCTCTTCATTGATAACCTCTTCAAAATCAATCCGCACAATCTGTTGGACACCGGATACTACTCTAATTTTTGTTATAGTGGGAGAATTGGTTTTAATGAGTGATGACTCGATACCGTTTTCTTTTAGGAGATTATTCAAAATATCACAGTTAAGATCTCTGCCACAATAGCTTATAAGAAATGGCTCTCCATTTAGCTTACTAATATTGTTGGCTACATTGGCAGCGCCACCGAGTTTTTTTATATCATTTTGCACCTGGACTACCGGCACGGGAGCTTCTGGGGACACCCTATCTACTCTTCCGGAGTAATAAACATCTAGAATTGCATCACCCAATACAAGAATTTTATTTTGATTCGGAAACAGTTTACTCATTTATTTGTGTTTAATATTTTATCCGTTACGGATTCAAAATTATTATTATCATTTATAAGAAATGATGCCAGTCCGCTCGCTTCCCCAGCTTCAACATCTGAAGATTTATCACCTATCATATATGATTTAGAAGGATCTATATTATATTTCTTAAGAGCTTCTAAAATCATATTCGGTGCTGGTTTTCGGCAAGAACAGTGATCTTGAGGAGCATGAAAACATGTATAAACATCTTTGATTTCGATGCCAAAATTACTGAGATGATTAATAAGTTTGTTATTAAAGTTATGAACAGCTTCTTCTGTAAAATAGCCTCTGCCCACACCAGACTGATTGGTTATAATAATCAACATAAATCCTGATTGCTGTAATTTCATAAGCCCCTCTACTACACCCGGAAGCAGTTTGAGATCCTCCTCACGATAAACGTAACCATAATCAACGTTTATAGTTCCATCTCTGTCCAGAAAAATAGCTTTAGTCATTATATTTAAAAATGTTCGTCAACAATCTCACAAATAAGGTGTCCTATAAGAATATGCATTTCCTGAATTCTGGCTGTAACTTCTGAAGGTACAACTAGGTTATAGTTACAAAGACTATTCATTTTACCACCATCTCTGCCACTTAATCCTATAAGTCCACAACCTATAGATTGACCTTTTAATAATGCTTTGATAACATTTTCACTACTACCACTGGTTGATATACCTAGTAAAACATCACCGGGATTTGCCAAAGCTTCTACCTGTCTTTCGAAAACACTTTCATAACCATAGTCATTACCAATTGCCGTCAAGGCAGACGTATCAGTTGTAAGTGCAATAGCAGGTAACCCTCTACGTTCTTTTACAAAACGGCCGGTAAACTCTGCTGCAATATGCTGTGCGTCAGCAGCACTCCCACCATTGCCAAAGAGAATCAATTTTTTACCTGTTAGGATACAATCCGATACCATCTCTGCAGACAATGCAATAGAGTCTTGTAAATTGTTAAGTGTCTGATCGAGAACATTTTTATGTTCTTCAAATCTGTTAGCTATTAGTTTTGTTTTTTCTAACATATATTTATTATATCATTTGGTTTATTCAAAAAATTCTCTCACCCAATTATTTACAAAATATTTATCAAAATTCTTTAATTGATGATTTTTAGAATTTAGTTTTGATTTAATTTCATTGACCTTAGTATCGGAAATCGTCCCATCTTCATCTATACAAACAATCCAACTCTCATCATAAAAATCTGTTTCTTTTATAAATGGATTGGTTGTAATTAAGATTGCGCCAGATGCCAAAACCTCGAAGGTACGCATAGTAAGACCTGCCTGCCCATAGCGCTGCACGTCTAATACGCTGTGCGATTGATGAAAAATTTTTGCTACTTCTTTTAAAGAAATTTTTTCAAAACTCACCAAAGAATTTTTTATTTCCTTGTATTCTTTATTAAATAATTTATTATAAAAAAACCACCATTTTGCCGGTGAATATAAAAACAAATAATACTTATTAAATTGATCAAAAGCATTCTTCATCACCGTGTACCTATTAGAATGCAGTGTTCCTACAAAAGAAATCTCATAAGGTCTCACATCTCCTGAAGATCCATATACAAACTCATTCCCATAGAATAAATGCTTTAATTTTATTTTTGGATTTTGTCTTACGTCTCTAAAATCTATACTGTAAGAATCGTCAAAATGCTCCTGTATTTCCAGAGCATTCTTTGTATTATTATTGAAAGAGTCGTAAGTATAATAGATCAGCTTTGCGTCCGGATTATTTTTTTTGAATTCTATAATAAAGCGTTCAGGAATAACCTCTCCTTTAATGAGCAAAAAGAAGTCATATTTTTTACCTTTAATTTTTTGAGAAATCAATTCGTAATGCTTGTTTATAAAAACCTGCAGAAGACTTTTTTTGGTTCTGGCAATGGCTTTCATCATCGCATTATTTGATGGCCTTTCATCAAAATAATCTACATCATAACCATTTTCTTCAATAGCATTTGTGATGCTTATCTCATATCCAAAAAATACCGGACAGATAAAAAGCACAGATTTCTTTCTAAAACTCATTATTTAAACAAACCTTTATTTTTCATTTCTGTAATTGATTTTTGGTATTGATCATCAAAAACCTCCTGTTGGTCTACCCATTTTGTAAACTGACGTATCCCCTCCTGAAACATTATAGTAGGAACGAAGCCCAAGAGTTTTTGTATCTTGGTCAAATCTGCAAAATTATGTCTAATATCTCCCAGTCTATAATTTCCGGAAATCCTTACAGGTACTTCCGCATCATAAGCTGCTAATAATTCCTTAACTACAGTCAGCACATCTGTAGCAACTCCTGTTCCAACGTTAAATACATTGCCGCTAGCCTCTTCTTTTTCAATCCCTAAAATGGTGGCATTAACAACATCATCTATAAATACAAAATCTCGGGTTTCTTTTCCGTCTTCAAAGATATTGATTTCTTTTCCATTCTTTATCAAAGTAGAAAAAATAGACAAAATACCTGTATAAGGATTGGTAAGAGACTGTCCCGGTCCATAAACATTCTGATACCTGAATGCTACAGGTGCTACGCCTATGGTTGGGCATACCGTCATCACCATTTGCTCCTGATTATACTTGGTTATACCATAAACAGATGATGGCTGAATCTTGGTTTCCTCGTCTGTAGGCAATACTTTCAGCGGCTTAGTTATGCCAGGATATTTAACTTCAAAGTCACCGCTCTGCATATCTTCATCCTGCCTATATCCCGGATAAACTACCCCAAAATCTTCGCTCAAATATTTCCCTTCTCCATAGATAGCTCTGGAAGAGGCTACAACCATTTTTTTGACCTTGTGTGGGTTATTTGCCAATATATCAAGAAGCAACGCTGTCCCTCCTACATTAATATTAGTATAATGCTCTATCTCGTACATAGATTGCCCCGTTCCTGTTTCTGCTGCCAAATGTACGATGGCATCCTGCCCATCAATCGCATTGAGAAGATCTGTCTTGGAGGCAACAGTACCAATAATAAACTTCACTTTATCTTTGATAGATCGATAAAGAGGTGAAGTCTCACTTGGGTTTTCCCCGTGTATCTGTTTCGAAAGATTGTCTAAGACTGTGATCTGATGTCCTTTGTCTATCAAAGCTAAAGAGAGATTGGAGCCAATAAACCCGGCGCCTCCGGTAATGAGAATGTTCATTTATGTTTAATTTAAAAAATTACCTAATTTATCAGTTTTTTCCCAAAGCTCAGTTTGTGGATTATATCTTTTTAAAATCTTGGCAGGTACACCCGCTAAAACGCAATAATCGGGAAAAGTGCCTCTCACTACAGAATTGGCCCCCACAATACATTGCCTGCCAAGAATGGTACCAGCCTGTATGGCAGCACCATATCCCAAGAAACAATTGTCTCCTATCTTGGTTGGTTTTATGATATAATCCTGATCCAGGATATGTTTGCCTATATCCTGATAATGATGATCAATATTGGTGATAAATACTGCACCGGACAATGTTGTATTTGAACCTATTTCTAATATTGTGTCTGAACTAATAATATGACAATTTTGTCCCATTGATATATTATCATTAATAATAATTTGCCCACCATTATGGGTCTCAATCCTTAATCCCGGGAATATCCTTATGCGTTTTCCCAGAACAATTTTTTTTGCTCCCAAGATAAAGAGCGTTGGCCCTATATAACTTGGGAAGCCAATCCTCTTAAACCTTAGCTTAAGAAAAATGGCATTTATAATCCAAAAGAATTTGTGCAGTTTTTCTATCATTTTATTGTTTTTAACACTTCTGAGACTGTTGCAAAAACTTCATCTGTTGTAATGCTCCGGATGCATTCATTAGTACCTAATGGGCAAATGTGCTGATTGCAAGGTTTACAATCCAGATCATGAGAAATGATTGACACGTTTTTACCCATGGGTTTTACCGCTGCCGGATCTGCTTTCCCAAAAATAACAACCGAAGGTATATCATAAGCTGATGCCAAATGGCCGGCGCCACTATCATTACAGATCAGTAAATCACATACATTAAGTAATGCCATATACCGCGGCAAACTTTCTTTAATTACCTGTAAGTTAATACTTTTATCAAGTTCATCATTGATATTCTCAATGGTTTGGGCCTCATTTGGCCCCTGAAAAAAAATGAAAACTACAGAAGGATCTAGAGCATTGAGCCTATTGACAAGTTCTGCAAACTTGGAGTCTTCCCACTTTCTGGCATGCGGGCTTGCGCTTACACCAGGGTGTAGACCTATAATCCTTTTACCATCTAACCCGTGGGACAATTGAAATGACTTAATGAAAGCATCTTGAGAATTGCTAATGGTCAGCTTTGGAAACTCTCGCCCCTCAGAAATAACCAAACCTAATTGTTTTAACAAATAGAGCCCTTCATACGTATAATGAACAATATCATCGTTTGGTTGTATAGGATCTGTTAACATATATTCGCCACCGGAAAAAGCATAGCTTGCTTTTCTCCTGGAGTGTATAAAATTCATATAAAAAATATTTCTCCAATCTCCCCTAAAATCAATACAAAGATCATATTTTTTCTTATTAACAACTTTTAATGAATAGAAGAATTTAACAATATTTTTAGGTGATTTGTTAAAAGGAGCAATCCAAGGGCAATCTACAATTATAAAATCATCTGCGATCCCCTGATCTGCCAAAACTGTTTGTACAACTTTGGTACAGATAAGCGTAATATTAGAATTTGGGTAGTTATCTCTTATGGTACGTAAGGACGGTAGGTACATGATTGTATCGCCTATCAGTAAAAAGCAGATAACCAAAATATTTCTGTCATTAACATCTTTTACATATCTACTTGTCATTATCCTGTTATCAACAAGAATAGACAAGTATTTATTAATCTTTTTGAGCTTATCTAATTTATTTTGGTTAAACTGTGGCATGGTGCTTCTTTTGAGAATTAAGATATTTATGTTTTATTATAACTGCAACAAAAATCCACATCCACATGATTCCCAAATTCAACTCTGATATACCTGCAATCTGCCCACAAAACAGCACAAGGCTAAAAACCAATATAAACAATGCTACTGGATTATCAATCAACTTGAAAAGAGGCTTTAATACTTTAAAAATAAATACTATCCAAACTATAATTCCTATAAGCCCGACATTGCTAATTATATTGAATAAAAAACTAGAAGTTCTATGGCTACCTAAGCCGACACCCAGCCCATAAGTATTGAGAAATAAATTCCAGGAGAAGATGTCAGCACTGGTTCTATTAATACCTGAACCAGTTTTCAATTTTTCAAACAGAATTCCATTGAGGATGAAATTCAGACTAGGTACCTTTATAATCACATAATAAGCAATCGAGATTACTAATATGACCCATACCAACATCTTGCGTCTGAATAAAAAAGTATATATCAAGGCACCCGCTAAAAATGTTACCAGTCCTGTGCTTGACATATTAAAAAGAAGGCATAAAAAAATCAGAGTAGTGATAAACCTGAACTTAATCCCATTCTGAGGAAGAATTGCCCAGAATGAAGCGCCGAGAAACGCTCCAGCAAAAGATGGCTCGGTAAATGTCGCCGAAATTCTATTTAATTTCAGGTCTATTATTCTTGAAGATCCGCTTGCAGCTTCAGAACTATCACTATTGTATAAAAAAGAAGATGGATAAGGCATAAAAGAATATTTTAAATGCAGATACTGTAGTATACCGATGAATAAAAAAACACAAATGGTAATGATAATAGTTTTCCAAATAACCTCCAAATCAATAATATCTGATCTAAGGTAGATAATATAAAATGTTATCACATTCACCCCTATAAAGACACTCTGAACCAAATTACTATTACTGTAAGACAATCTGGTACCTCCAAACATAACATTATCATCGATACCAAGATTGCCTGGATATACTTCAAATCCTTGAAAAATTTCCGGATAAAAAGTTGATGATATCAAACAAATGAACAAAAAGAGAAACAACATTCGACATGTTACGTCTATACGAAGATGTTTAAAATTCTCTCTAGAAGATAGGAATTTAAGTATAACAAAGAGCTCTGTGATAAAAAAAGGTTGAACACCTCTACCATCAAGATTAAAAACAGAGGTTGCCTGAAAAATAGAAGAAAATATAAGTGCAGACACGAGATATTGTGTTGGTTTGAACAACAAGAAAATCATTATAAAAATCCATATAATACCAAACAATGTCATAAATCCTAATATTTTTTATCCTTGTTAGGGATCTACTATTTTTTTAATAGTTTTGTTTATAAATTATTTCTTAAATTGATTTTAGTTTACACTAGCTTTTACTTTAATACCGTCTTTCAGCCCATCCAGCAATTTTTTTCGCTTATCCTTATTGTAACGTAACAGTTTTACAAACGAAGAGAAAAATATGAGAAGTAGAGCAGAAGCTTTATTTTTTCTATCAAGATTTTTAAGAATAAAATACATTCTATTTCTGTTACAGTAGTATATACTAAATAATGACTCGGAACCGCCTGTGCTATAAGACACTCTATGCTGAATGATAAATTCCGGCAAATAGAGAATCCTAAATCCCTTTTTCAACGCTCTGTACACAAAATCAGTATCATCATAATAAACAAAATATTTTTCGTCCATTAATCCTGTTTCTTCAAAAACATTTTTATGGATCAGCATAAAACAGGTTGGCGCATAAGTAAAATAAGCTTGCTTATTATATTGCTCGCCATCCTCTTCGCCATCACCAATATGGGTTCCATATCCTCGACTTTCAAACATTGTACCTCCTGCCATCCATATCTTATTCGTTCCACTATAAAATATTTTGGGAATAATAATTTTTTCTTCATTCTGGTTGGCATAGTCGTACAACCCGCCAAGAAGATTTTTTTGATCAAACTCAATATCATTATTAAGTAACAGAATATATTCAGAACCGTCTTCTAAAGCTTTTTCAACACCTTGATTATTACCTTTTGCTACACCTGCATTATTCTCATTTTTTATATGATCATAATTTTTTATCGAATATTTGTTAATCAGTTTCTGCACTAATTGTGTGGAAGATTCAGAAACGGAATTATCTACCATATAAAGATGATAATCTGTAAAGGATTGCTCACTCAAGCTCTTAAAAAAAGCATCCAAAACATCATCACTATTATATAGTACAGTAACCAAACCTATCGAAGCCATATTATTTTTTTTTCGTTTCTCAATAATTATTGTATAAATGTGCCTGAGCTATCCGTTTTCAACCACTTTTGTTCTTCAAAGCAATAACGCTTGATAATTTTTGCCGGTGCACCAACAGCAACGCAATAATCCGGTATATCTTTTGTAACCACAGAATTAGAACCAATAATACTGTTTTTTCCTACATTTGCACCTAAAATACATACGTTTTCGCCAATCCAAGCACCTTCTTTTATAAGGACATCTGAAAGTTGAAGTATTGGCTGATTAATTATTGGAATATCAATATTAGTATGTGCGTGCTGGTTGTCCGAAATATATACTTTATCAGCTATAAGTACAGAGTTTTCTATTGTAATACTTCTAGTGCAATAAATATGGACAAAATTACCTATATACGTATTATCTAAAATCTTAAGAGTACACTTTTGTGCACCAGTAAGCGGATTGGCAGCAAACCAGCCTATTCTTCCTATTGAAACATTTCCTCCAATATATATATTTTGTGGACATTCAATTTTTGTAGAGTAACTTATTGTAGTCTTCTTTCCAAGATAAGACAACCTACTCCTAAAATAAAAAGTAACTATTACCTTATCAAATAATTTTCCTAGTATCTGGACGAATTTATAAATCATTTATAAAGTGGATTTTTTTACTAGATTTAATTAATAATTTTCATTAATCAATAAACATACCCGAACAATTTGTTTTCAACCATGCCTTCTTCTCAAAACAATAACGTTTGACAATTTTAGCTGGAGCACCGACTATAACAGAATAATCTTCATACTCTCCAAAAACTACACTATTTGCTCCAATCGTGCAATTGTTTCCAATTTTTGTACCTTGCATTATAACTGTATTATTACCAATATTGCAATGAGCCCCAATAAAAACAGGTTTGGTACTTATATTTTGTTGTATAATAGGTATTAATATATCATCATAAGAATGGTGTATATCTGTAATAGTAACATTTGCTGCAATTGCAGTACTTCTTCCAATTTCAATATATTCTGCACACGTTAAGTGAATATTTTGCTGAATAATAACACCGTCGTTTATAATGATTTGTGGACTAAAGTTTTCTGACTGATATCTTTTGACTCCTTCTATTCTTGCATTCTTCCAAATAACAACTCGATTGCCCAAAACAATTGATTCTGGCGTTATATGTAAAGGTTTCATTATGATACAAGATTTTCCCATTTTTTTAAAAAAAAGTTTATACCAAAAAAAAGTTTTGATTCTGTAAAACTTTGTATCTACAAACCTTATTAAATTATATAATGATAACATAGAACAAATTATTTCTATTTTTTTAATTCGGATAACTTAGCTATGAAATTATTTTTCTTCATATACCATCCATTTACTATAAAAAAAGCTAAAACTATAATTAAGGTCATTAGATATATACTTATAAAATTAGAATTAAATAATAAAACACCTCCTAAAAGAAAAATAGAAGAAATAACCGTTGTCCAAAATTCAAATGATGTGAAAATATCCCTAAATTTCAACTGCTTTTTTTTCTGATAGAGAAAAAATGTAATTAGTGATCCTATTATGATTGATCCCCCCCAGGCGGTTACAATCCCTATTCCACCAAATGCAACTCCCAGAATAAATCCTAGTATTATATTGATAATTGCCATACCTAGATGGGACAAAATCAAAATATTAAGATTTCCTTCTCCCAAACAGCTGAAATATGAAGGCCCACTCATTATATTGATAATATAACTGATAGCAAGTATATAGACAGACCAAACAAATTCTGGTTCATAGTAACCTATCCATGTAGTAGAAATGAGTGGTGTAACTAAAACTAATAATGTTGACAGGGGGAAAGTAAAGAGGTGCATGACCCTATTCATCTTTACATAGAAAAGACTTAATTTTTCTTGTCCCTCTTCCATGGCTTTTTCTGCAACTACAGGAATAACTACCTGATTTGCATTGACTAATAATGCACGGAGCTGGCCAACTACTCTGGTCGCCATTTCATAATGTCCTAAAAAGGATAACCCCCCATACTTGCTTAATAGAAATTTTGTCGTTGGCTCATATAATAATTGACATATGGAGACGATCTGAAATTTGTAGCCATAACTGAATAACTCTTTGAATGATTTCAAATTCCATTTCCAATATCGTATTCTGTTATTGTAATCAATTTTTATAATAAAGCAAAATGCCAATAACAATACTGAAATAGCCTGAGCTAGCTGCGCTACCGCCACTCCTATGAGACCGTATATAGGTGTCAATAATACTGTCATTCCAAACATAATAATACCCGAACCTATATATATGAAATTTCTAATATAATTCTTCTGATAACCTTCCAAAACAGATGTAAATACTCCTCCTACAGCATTGATACTTAGAGAAGCCAGAGAATAAGGAAGAATCTGCAATGCAACGCCTAAAAATTTTTCGTCTATTAAAAACCTTAAAAAAAACTGCGCTCCAAAAAAAATAATAATACTGATAGTACCAAATAAAATACTCATGGAAATAACAGAGGTGAAAATAAGTTTTCCCAGCTTACTCTTATCTTCATCCAAAATATACTCTGCAACAAACTTAACCAAACCGGATGTTAATCCCATATTGGCAAGATTGGCAATGGAGGAAAATGATAATATAAGGGACCAAACACCCAATTGTTCAATCCCAACAGTATTAAGTAAATATTTATACAAGAAAAAAAACAATAACGCCGTGAATAAGACTTGCAAAACAGACGACAAAGCATTAATTGTTAATTTTTTAGAAGAATACTTCATTAGAAAATACTATCAAATAAGATTTTAATTCCCGAAAAATTGCCACCATTTCTTCTCATCAGCCTGATAACCATAACCGTACTTATTACCATATCCAAAATTGGTTTTATGAACATCATTAAGAACAAATCCTACATTTTTGATTTTGTTGCTTTCAATATTGTTGTTAGCAAATTCAATATATGCTTTTTCAGTAACCTCGGATCTTGTTACATAAACCGTAGCATCTGCCACATCAGCTATCAGCAATGAGTCAGTAACTAACATGAGTGGTGCTGTGTCAAGAATGATGTATTGGTAATCATTTTTCAAAGCATCAATCAATTTCTCATAACGTCCGTTCTGCAATAGATCAGCAGGGTTTGGTGGGATACTTCCCGAATATATAAAATCACAATACGGATTAAAGCCACTTGGATGAATTATACTTTGAATATTATCTGCATCGCCGTGAAGATATTCAGCAAGACCTTTAGATCCTTTCATAGACGGATTATATCTCTGAAGTTGAGGATTTCGTATATCGGAACCAATCACTAAAACTTTGCTCTGCCCTGTAGCTAATGCTAAGGAGAGGTTAACAGACACAAATGTTTTACCTTCACCTTTAACACTGGAGGTAACAAAAATAACTTTAGCACCTTCTTTTTTAGGTAACATAAACCTGATATTGGTAACAAGAATCCGGAAAGACTCAGCCAAAGGGCTAACATCATTGTGCTGGATCAATTCATTCTCACGCACAGAAACTCTTGGAATCTCAGCCAATACAGAACTACTTGACAGTTTTTCAAGGTCATGTTTATCAACAAGTTTTGTATTGAGGAGTTCTTTGAGGTAAATCAGGCCAAAAGGGAATATCAGACCAAGCAGTGCAGCTCCTAACAAAATAATCATCTTTTTTGGAGCTACAGGTTTTTTATCTACAAACGCATAATCAACCACGCGCGCCTTATCCGATGTAATAGCCAAAGTGATAGCGGCCTCTTCTCTTTTCTGCAAAAGAAGTAGGAATAGATTTTCTTTAATTTGCTGCTGACGTTCTATACTCCTAAAAAGCTTTTCTTGACGTGGAAACTGACTAATTTTATTGTCTGCCCTGTTCTCAAAACCGGCAATCTTCTGCCTGTTAATCTTGAGTGTATTCAAAGTCTTATAAAGACTTTCTTTAAGGGCAGTTTTAAGGGAGTTAATTTCTCTGGTAATCTCAATAATGATAGGGTTTTCAGGTGTGGCATTCTCCAACATCCTACTACGGTCAAGCACCAGTTTATTATAGGCAGAAATATTAGATGTAGCCGCAGAATTATCTATACCAATATTGGTTGGAATTACCTGATACTGATTGTTTGGCGAATTGATATAATTAATCAAAATATTGGTCAACTCAATCTGCGTATCATTTTCCACCTGATTACGATTAGCTTCTGTAGAAATCTGCAAATTCATTTTAGCCTCAGTAGGTATATCAACAACATCATTAGATACCTTAAATTGTTCCTTTTGATTTTCAACATCCCCCAATTCCTTAGATATTAATGCAATTCGGTCATCAATAAAATCTTTTGTTTTTTTAGATTCCGTATTTTTATCGGTGGTCGCATATAAATTATACTTATTAACCAAATCATTCATAAAATCTTTGGCCTTGTTTTTATTAGAATAATCCATCGACAAGCTAATTACTGTGGCATCTTTATCAGCTAAGCCAACAGCTAAGTTCTGCTTATATTGATCAATAGTACCATCCATGTCAGAATAATTAATGAAAAGGTCATCTAATTTCATCTTCTTAACCTTGTGTCGGTTAAAATTTGCGTTTTTAGTCACAATCAAGTTTACATAAGGTAGACTGATCACCTTATTAAATTGACCTATAATATCCTTCTTAAGTTCCTTTGAAGACAAAATAATTTGACCACCATTTATTTTAATATCAATTGGTTTTTTGGGGAGATCCTCATCTGGTTTTTCGTTAACAACAAAAATATTGATGGGAGCTGTATCTTTGTATAATTCCACATTATAATATTTTTCACGCGAGAAAAGAGAAACCTGGGTTTTCAAATCCTTAACAACATCCTCGATAATTTTACGTGACTTGAAAATTTCCAATTCATTTTCTATACTACTTGTGCCCATTCCACCAAGGCTACTAAGACTTGATAACATTCCAATTTCAGGATTAGCGCTACTTGATTTTTTGGCATCTTTAATCAAGACAGTAGATTGAATATTATAAACAGGAACTGTAATTTTTATATAGATAATTCCTAGTATAACAAAGAGAATAAAACCAAATAAAAACCAATACCACCTTTTAAGATAGGGCTTAATCAATTCTCTTAGATCTATCGCTTCCTCGTAATTGTTAACGTTATTCATTATTCGATTTTTAAAAAAGGTAAATAAAAATGATGCTAAAAATCACAACTAACGACTAGACAAACATTAAATCACGCCATTAGATTGATTTGAGCACAACACTATGTGTGTAAAAAATTATCTGAAAATCAAGGCTAAAAGACCAACTACCACAGAGGCAATTGAAATAAATAAACCCACCTGCGGTCCGTAAGAGGCTTGACTCTTTCTATTATTGTTGGGCGTTACATAAATCACATCATTTTGCTTCACATAATAATAAGGCGAATTGAAAAAAGATGCATCGGTCAAATCAATATATTGTTTAGAAGTAACGCCATCTACATTTCTGACTATCAAAACGTTTGTGCGTTGACCATAAATTGTCAAATCTCCCGCTAGTCCCAAGGCTCCTAAAACACTCATAGATTGACCATCCGGAATAACGTACGCACCTGGTTTATTGACTTCTCCAAGAACGGTGATTTTAAAATTAGTGGTTCTAATATTGATACCTGGATTTTTAATATACTTCGTTAACCGTTCTTTTACATCATCCCGAAATTGCTCAATGGTTTTGCCATTAGTACTCAACTCGCCTAAAATCGGAAACTGGATATCCCCCTTTGAATCAACAATATAGGTAGGACCAGAAATTGAGGATTGTGCCTGCATGGGCAAATTGTTACTTCCAAGAGAAAACTGGGAAACATCGCTGGACGAATAGTTCTGGTTAAAAGGCTTAGCCACCTCATTATCTTTTGCTGTAACAGAAATCATCAACATGTCGCCCGGTTGTATGGTAAAACTGGAAGCTTTTATAGAGGTATCAATAGCGGTCTGTTCTATATTCCGCATATAATCCATGTCTGTCCTTGTTTTACACGAAAAAATAACGAAAAGAACAGCTGCCATAAGAATGACGGATAAGATTTTTCTCATATAGGATTTATAAAATTCTTTAAGTTTGCAAATATAATGATTCTTATTGATCTAAAGATTCATAGATAGAATTATTGCTTTTAAATTCCTTAACAATACATTTGAGGACTTTTACAATTTCCTGCTTTTCTTCTCTTCTGGAATAAGAAATGACCAATTCTGTAAGTTCATCTATTTCCTCAAAATGCATGGATGGATCCTTTGAAATCATAATCTTCTCATGGGATGTAGGAAGTGTTTTGGTATTGTCACTCAATAATTCCTCATACAATTTTTCACCTGGTCTTAAACCGGTATAGATAATTTTGATATCATCATTAGGCTCCAACCCAGACAATTTGATCATTCGTTTGGCGAGTTCCAGAATTTTTACTGGATCTCCCATATCAAACACATAGATCTCCCCACCATTACCCATTGTCCCAGCATGCAGCACCAGCTCACAGGCTTCGGCGATGGTCATGAAATAACGGACAATATCGGGATGTGTTATGGTGACAGGTCCACCTCTCTCAATTTGTTTCCTGAAATGAGGTATTACAGAACCATTAGACCCAAGTACATTACCAAACCTTGTGGTGATAAATTTGGTTGTATTATTGTTATAATCTTGTAAAGACTGAACAAACAATTCGGCCACCCTTTTTGAAGCTCCCATTACGTTAGTAGGATTCACGGCTTTATCTGTAGAAACCATCACAAATCGGTTCACCTGATATTTGCTAGATAACAATGCCAGATTCTTAGTACCCAATACATTAACAAGAACAGCCTCATGAGGATTTTCCTCAACTAGTGGAACATGTTTGTAGGCTGCAGCGTGGTATACCATAGAGAATTGGTATTTTTTAAAAATAGGCTCCAGCCTTTCGTAATTGGAAATATCGGCGAGTATGAATTTAAAATTGATATGTGGATAAAGCTCTTTCATCTCAAGCTCTGTATCATATAAAGGCGTTTCGGACTGATCTAGAATAATGATTTGTAAAGGCTCCAAAATTGCAACTTGCCTAACAATTTCTCGACCAATTGAACCAGCTCCGCCAGTAACTAAAACCGTTTTCTGGAAATGTCGTCTTCTAACCTCCATATTATCAAGTTTGATAGGCTTACGGTTAAGCAGATCTTCAATTTGTATGGTTTTTAGATTATTTATGATCTCTTTACTTCGCAGCTTCTGCATGTTGGGCGACTTATAAATCTTAAGATTATATTCAAGAAAAAGATTCACCCAAAAATCAAGTTCTTCTTTTTGCAAAGCTTCCTTAATAACCAAAACCCCACTCACATCCTCCATCCCATTATTTAGATCTGATATAAATTCAGCCTTGGTAAGTATTTTTCTTCCAAGAAGTTTAATATTAACTTTTTTATCATGATAGGATATAAATCCTCTGATATCAAAAGGTAAATTAGGATTTGAAAGAATGACCTGAGCAATAGCCACAGAAGTATCATCATCTCCTAATACATAGATTTTCTTTTGGCTGGCGCTACGCTTATTTTCCTTGATCACATTAAAAACACCTTTCACAAACAACCTGAAAACAAATAAAAACAGACAAGAAATCGCAAAATAAAGACCAAGAAAAGGGATTAACACAAGCTTTTCCCCAGTGACTATAAAGTAGATGTAATTAACAAGAACAACAGTGAGAATACTAAAAAAATTAGCTGTAAAAATTTTAAAAAGATCAACGAATGTGGAATGGCGTATAACTCCTAGATAGGTTTTGAATACGTACATAAACAAAACATTAATACCAATTACAAAACTAAAAATGTAAGTTAATGGAAATACTTTGTAGTGGCTAACACGTAAACTGATGATTAACAAATGCGAAATCATAAGAGCCATGATGATGATAAATATATCAATGACCAAAATCATCCACCTTGGCAAAAACTTAAAATCTGCAAGGTATAATACATTATCATTCAGTGAAAACCGTTTACGATTTCTAGCCTTCTCCATTCTTTGGTTAGCGATTTAAAATTGATAGTTCGTTATAACATCTTTAATTCTTTTTTGATCATCATTCGTTAGATTGGAACCAGAAGGCAAGCAAAGCCCTCTGTTAAATAAATCTTCAGCAACGGTTTCTCCGTAATACGGACAATCCTTAAAAACCGGCTGAAGGTGCATCGGCTTCCATAGTGGCCGTGTTTCTATATTTTTTGCCGTAAAGGCACTCATCAAATCATAATTATTCCTGGTAGTAAAACTTCCGTCAATGGTAATACTGCTTAACCAGTGGTTAGAATAATAATCGTCATTCGCCTCCGTAAAAACAGTTACTGCATCAATATCTTTAAAAAGATCCAAATACATGTTATGGTTAGCTCTTCTTTTTAGAATGCGATCCCCCAACACTTGCATTTGTCCACGGCCTATGCCAGCGCAGATATTACTCAGTCTGTAATTATACCCAATCTCAGAATGCTGATAATAAGGTGCTGGATCCCTGGCCTGGGTAGATAAGAATATTGTTTTTAATTTGACTTCTGGCGATTGACTTACCAAAGCCCCACCACCCGATGTCGTAATAATCTTATTCCCATTAAACGAAAGGATTGCAAAATCCCCAAAAGTTCCACACATTTTTCCTCTGTAGCTAGACCCCAATGCTTCTGCGCTGTCTTCAACTAAGGGAACATTATATTTTCTGCAAACCGCCAAAATTTCATCCATTTTGGCAGGCATCCCATAGAGATGTACTACGATAGCCGCTTTTGGTTTTTTCCCTTGACTGATACGTGTTACAATAGCTTCTTCCAAATAATCGGGGGACATATTCCAGTTAACAGGATCTGAATCTACAAAAACAGGTGAAGCGCCAAGGTATTTAATAGGATTAGCTGATGCAGAAAAGGTAAAAGACTGACAAATAACTTCATCGCCATAACCAACATCCAATTGCACTAAAGCCAAATGTAATGCAGCTGTCCCCGAACTTAATACCGCAACCTTACGATTATCCCCCAAAAAGTCTTCTATGGCCAATTCAAATTCATCCACATTTTTTCCTAACGGAGCCACCCAGTTATGGGCAAAAGCATCCTGTATATACCCCATTTCCTGACCTCCCATGTGTGGTGAAGACAGCCAAATTTTAGAATCCATCAGTAGCTATAATTTCATTTTTATTGTCTTCCAAAGTTATGATTTTTTTAACACTTTTTGGAAACTTTGTTTGACGGTTGCAAAATGTTATTAAGAATAAGTCCATATAAAACGTGAAGCATCCATTATTCAAGTAGAGAAAAATACTTATATTTCACAAGCAAAATTTATAAGTTTGCCATATAACTTTAAGCTTTTTATAAATTTCGAATGCCAAATTTAATCACTTAAGATATAATGCCTTTACGGTTAACCGTAAAATGGAGAAAATTATTGTATTTGTGGGTTAAAGATTATGATAAAGGTTATCATAATATTTATTACCTCATTTGATTCAGAGGCTTGATTCATCATTAATTAATATTAAGTTAAATATCTTTTGTTTGTGGACTTATATATTTGAAAAATGCAAAAGTTTATATTTTTTTTAATCATTACCATAGGAGCTTTCTCGCAAGCTCAACAAAAGCCATTAAAGGTGGCATTTTTGTCCGACATTCATTTTCAGGATTTGTATGGTAACTTTTCAGACAACGATTTTAAGGGTGCAATCAATCCTAAAACGGGAAAACCCACCATTTTAAGATCTATGGATTCGCAACTTCATTCTACACGTATTTTTAATGAAAACTATTTTGCATTTCTGCAGGCGTTGGAAGATATTGCAAACAAAAATATAAAGATAGTTGCCCTACCAGGCGATTTTTCTGACGATGGCCAAGCATATAATGTCAGAGGACTCAAAAAAATACTGGAGCAGTACAAAAAAAAATATGGACTTGATTTTTATATTACAACTGGCAATCATGATCCTGTGGGTCCTTGGCGACGTGAGGCTGGTAAAAATGATTTTCTAAACGACGACGGCGGAGAAATAGGCATTTATAGCAAGTCAACACTTAAAAAAAATAACAATGATATTATTACCAATGATATTGCAGAGTTAGGTTACACTGAAATATTAGACCAGCTAAAAGATTTCGGCCTTTTTCCTAAGAAAGAAAATATCTTTTGGAACACACCCTTTGATTCCTTAAACTATCAAAATTATAGCTATAAAGAAGCTTTACAGCATGCTAATATAAAAAACAGGATGTTTGAAATTGCTAAAGGATTTATGATACCCGACCTCAGTTACATAGTAGAACCAATACAAGGACTATGGCTACTGGCTATTGATGGTAATACATACATCCCAAAAAACATGAACTCTAGTGCATTGGATCCTGATAATTATAACGGAGCATCTATTGGATACAATAATGTGTTGGTTTACAAAAAGCATCTTATAAAATGGGTGGCAAATCTAAGTAAAGAGGCAAAATCCCGAGGCAAAACTCTGGTAGCCTTTACCCACTACCCAATGATCGATTATAATGATGGTGCATCTCCTGCTATTGCCAATCTCCTTGGGAAAAAAAAATGGCAGTTGGATAGAGTACCATCAGAGGATGTTGCAAAAACTTTTTCTGAGGCAGGACTGCAAATTCATTTTGCTGGTCATATGCACATTAATGATACCGGGATTAGGCAATTTGGTGACAAAATCCTGGTTAATTTACAGGTTCCTTCTCTCGCCGCTTATATCCCTGCTTATAAAATTTTGACAATTTATTCTTCAGATAAGATGGATGTCAAAACTGTGATATTGCATAAAGTGCAAGGTTTTAAAGAGGTGTTCCCGCTGTACAAAAAAGAATATGAAGCCATGAAGAGCGCAGGAGACAAGCAATTGTGGGATAAAAGAATACTCAAATCTAGATCTTATGGTAATTATATGACCTTTCACCTCAAAGAATTGGTACGCCTTAGAATGATCCCATCGGACTGGCCACCGGAATTTTACAAAAAGGCAAAGAATTTAACAGGTGAAAAGTTACTATTATTGGTAAAAACTAGAGCAGAATTAAGACAGATGAATGTAATTCTTAAAGATTACAACAAATGGAATTTTGATGATGCTATACTCGATCTGTATAAATATCAGGCAGCAGACGAACTTGCCAAATATGATATTCCAAAAAAAAGGCTTTTGCAATACACAATTTTGGAAAAGATATATAAAGAATATCATCCAAGGGATGAATTTATGACACAGCTTCAATCTTTTTTCAAAATACTGTCTCTATTATCAAACAGTGATCCGGCAGACCATTTTGAAATTGATCTGCCAAACCGAAAGCTCAAAAGACTATAAATTTCTTTATGGTCCAGTTATAGGATTTTTTCTCTCAAAACCTTGATTATCAAAATTAACCTTATATTTGGATTTGAACAATTTGCTAGGCAAATAGTAATCAGTCGTAATAATCTGCGCGCCACTGGATTTTGCACTGTCAAACCTTGAAAAATTTTCTGCTCTCGCCTCCTTAGTATCTGCGTCTGCTCTGGTTCTAATAATATAGCCCTTCTTGACAAGTTTAGTAATATTTTCATCAGGATTATTCATAATTAATATAGCAGCTTCCTCCGTACCAGGAGATGAATTGGTAAACATCATTCTACCTTTAAGTGATGGATGATTTTTGATGTATTGATCCCGGTTTGCTCCATTATTATCTATTACAAATATAAATTTGCCTTTAGCTGAATTGATTTTCGGCCAGTTTTCATGCAGCACAGCATCGTTAAGTGTTTGATAATCACCCCGCACATCGTCTGGTGTAAGAATTTTGTTTCTGCCTAAATATTTTAGTAGTTCGCTATCCAAATCATCAAAGAGTTTTGTAGTAAAATGCTCTGGCTCTGTACCAAATTTATTGACTGTACCATCTTTTGGTTCAAGCGTTATAAAAACTGGATGGTGGTTTGGATGCTTGTCTGACCACTTTTTTAGATCACGCAAACAGTCTTCCAAAGTGTAGTACCAGGTTTGATAATCAATATCAAGGATATGAATCATCTTAAAACCAGGTTTAGTCATTTTATTTTCGGGATCAAATGTTGGATTTGCTTTCACATAATCCATAATTTTTGGATGTTTATATTTTCCGCCATTACTGTCGGCATAGACATCAATTTCAAGATTGCGGAGCCCCATGTCCAACTGATCTAATATTGAAATATGCTCATATTCAATATTAGGCAGGTATTCCGCGGCTTCACTTTGTTCTAAGAATGCTAAAACTTCGGGGGCGATCGCTTTTTTATATGAGTTATGAGATCCTATGACTTGAATCTGATTCAATTTTAGAGAATCAAGGTTTTGGGACAACAGCAAATTACCAAATAGTATGGTCGCAATAGCAGTGGTAAATCTCTTCATTTATAAAATTTTTCAAACCTCCAAAATATACAACTATCACCACTTATCCCTTTAAGAAAAAGTTAAGAATGTATTAAAATTAAAAAAAATAAAAAAATAATTATCAAATTAAATTATTGAAAATCAATAATTTAAATCTGACTATATAAGTGTGTTTTAACATTTATTGATTTTATGATAATGCTATGTTAAAGTAAATTTTGATGAATAACTTATTTCTTTGTGCAAATAATAAACATAAAAAAACAAGCAAGAACCGCTGTTGCGGGAACAACAGCGGTGATTAATTAAGCATGCAAAAATTATAATTACTTTACTTAATAATATGTATCACAAAATTAATTTTTTAAAATTTAAAAAGCTAATACCTATAGCACTTATATTCCTTGTCTCTGGACAGGCAAATGCAATAGTTATGACAGCCAATGACCATCTATTTGTACACATGGTAAATCCTGTGACAGGAATTGTAAAAGATCAGGAAGGTATGGCCATTGAGGGAGCCAGAATTACTGTTTTGGAAACAGGCATTAGTGTGCTTACAGACAGTAATGGCCAGTTCAGTATAAGTGCTGACCAAGGACAAACATTATCAATAATCTACGAAGGTTATGAGTTTCAAAAAATAAGTGTTTCCAACACGCCAATTGAGATTAAACTGAAAGCTAAAAAAAAATCTACATCCATAGAAGAAGTAGCGCTTGTAGGTTATGGTTCTCAGAGAAAGACAGATCTTACTGGTTCTGTTGCCCAACTGAAAGCGGACCATTTTAAAGAAGGGATGAATATTTCTGTAGACAATCTTATGCAAGGGAAAATTGCTGGTGTAAGAATTACACCCTCTAGCGGTGAACCAGGTGCCAGCATCAATGTTTCCATCCGAGGTATTGGATCTGTAAGAAGTGGTAATACGCCTTTATTTGTAGTAGACGGCGTTCCTTTAAGTAATGATGCAGTGAGCGCACAAGGGCCTAACATAGGTTTAGGAAACGCACAAGCCAAAAACCCTCTTAATTTCTTAAATACAAGTGATATAGAATCCATAACAGTACTTAAAGATGCATCAGCCGCAGCCATTTATGGTGCCAGAGGATCAAATGGAGTTGTTTTGGTAACAACCAAAAGAGGAAAAAAAGGGGAACCACTTTTTACCTATGATACCTACTTGGGATTTTCTAATGTCATCAAGAAACTAGATCTTTTGTCAGCAGATGATTACAGAAAAACCGGCATAGATAAATCTTATGATTATGGCGGAAATACAGATTGGCAGGATCAAATCTATAGAACTGCAGCATCTCAAAACCATGCGGTATCTTTTTCTAAGGCTACAGAAACAGGAAACTACTTTGCATCGCTTTCCCACATGGATCAGGATGGTATTGTTCTTAACAGCAGCTTCAAGAGAACAACTGCCAGGTTAAATGCTGAAGAATCATTCCTGGATAATAAAAGATTAAAAATTAAATTAAATCTTACCGCAAGTGACATTAGAGAAACCGGAATACCCAATGGTGCGAATGCAGGCTCTGACGGACAAGTCATCATCCATGCATTAATGGCAAACCCTACGCGGTCTGTCTATGATGACCAGGGCAATTATACCAATTTTAACATGAATGCCCATTATAACCCACTGTATTTGCTAAGTGTTTATAACGATAAAACCAACACATTCAGAATATTGGGAAATACTGAAGCAACGTTACGTATTCTACCTGGCTTGAATTATAAATTCAATCTCGGGGTGGACAAATCTATGTCTGAAAGAAATACGACAATGTATCCCAACTTAACAGATAGAACACCTAAAGGAACTTATGTGCAGGCCAATCTTGATTCTTATAACGTATTATTGGAACATTATCTGACATACGATCTCAACCTTAACCGCCATAACCTGAGTTTCCTAGGTGGATTTTCTTATCAAAAATTCAAAGTTTCAGGAACCTATTTCGGGGTTAAGGATATTGCCGATAAAGGAACTGGCATTGCTCCAGAAATTAATCCCGGCTATTCTGGAACGCCATATATCCCGGGAGCTGGCTATGCCCAAGAAAACGAACTACAATCTTATTTTGGAAGAATTAACTATAATTTTGATAAAAAATATTTGTTAACAGCTTCAATCAGGACAGATGGCTCTACACGTTTTGGAGCAAACAACAAATATGGCTATTTCCCCTCAGTCGCTTTGGGGTGGACCATCTCAAACGAAAACTTCTTACAGAATTCCAGGCTTATTAATGACTTGAAACTAAGGGCAAGTTGGGGCCAAACTGGGAATCAGGAAGTACCCAACAAGTTGACACAGGCCAGCTACTCCCTTTCACAGGCTTCTGGATACTACTTATATGATAACCTTAATCTTATAAATGGTGTTTTGGTGAACAGGACAGCTAATCCCAACCTGAAATGGGAAACCGTGGAGCAGTCTAACTTGGGATTAGATTTTAGCCTTTTAAAAAATAAATTCTACGGATCTATAGAATATTACAATAAAGCTACTAAAAATGCAATACTTTATATTCCAACACCTGCACTCAGCCCAACTTCTATGATGTATAAAAACTCTGATGGAAAAATCATTAATAAAGGTATTGAGTTTTCTTTCGGCTCGGAAATAATTAAAAATGACAATTTCACTTGGAATTTTGATCTTAATGGAGCAACGGTCAACAATAAAATTAAAGACCTTAGTGTTTCAGAAATTTACTCAGGAGAAGTTTCAGGCCCCGGCCTTTCCGGCGTAACGGCTAATATTTACAAAAATGGATATCAGGCAGGATCATTCTACATGTACCACTATCTAGGCACAGATTCTAATGGCAAATATATCTACGAGGATGTGGATGGGGATGGAAAAATAAATCAAAGTGATAAAAAAATCTTTCAGGGTCCTATTCCTACTTTCACTTTTGGGATCAATTCATACATGCAATACAAAAAATTAGACTTTTCATTTTCATTTATTGGACAAACAGGTGGTTATCTAGTCAACAATACGGCACTAGATCTTAACATCAACAATTTGGCATCGGATCGTAATACCCTCAAAAACTTCTACGACTCTGGCGCAAGCTTTTCCAATCAACCGCAGCTTTCATCGCTTTATCTTGAAAAATCCGATTTTATAAGGCTTAACAATGTTCGTCTTGGTTACACCTTTGACCTCGGTCAACTTAAGTGGATGAAAAGTCTCAGCCTTTACCTAAGCGCACAAAACCTTTTAACAATAACCAACTATTCTGGCTATGACCCTTTGGTAGATACCAACAAGCAGGTAGGTGGAAACCAGTCTTTGGGAATAGATTATACCACATATCCATCAGCAAAAACCTTTCTTTTTGGAGCAACTGTTAAATTTTAATCAAACATCATGAAATCTAAATATTTAAATATTACTAAAATTATATTAACCTGCAGTGCAATTGCTTTAACCGCATGTACCAATCTGGATGAAAAAGTTATAGATGAAGTACTGGGCTCCGAAAATGCAGATCCCGAAGCGGCTCTAGCCGCAGCCTACAGCCAGTTGGGAGAAGGAACATTTGTAGACCATGGGAGTGTATTTGCATTACAGGAATATTCTACAGATGAAGCTCTTTTACCGACAAGAGGAAGTGATTGGGGCGACGGTGGAAAGTGGAGAGCAATGCATGAGTTTACTTGGGATTCTAATAATGATGTGGTAAAAACCACTTGGAATCAACTTAGCCTTGGGATTACCAAATCTCTTACTGCCATAGCTAGCATCGAAAAAAGTACCGGAAAGAACAAAAACCTTTTCTTGGCAGAAGCTAAAGCTCTATTAGATTACTACACCTATACAACCTTAGACCTTTATGGGCAGGCTCCGTACAGAGATCCTTCAAACCTTAATGCTCCTGTACAGGTCAGAAAAGATGCCACAAGTATAGATAATCTTATTTTGGATATGGAAGCACTTATACCAAATCTGGCAGATATCAAAACTCAAAATACCCATGCAGGAAGATTTACAAAGCAGGCCGCTTATGCTTTTCTGGCCGACATGTATCTCAACAGAGCCGTTCTTAAAAACAAAACAGGGAACAATTTTGACTTTAAAGAACAAGCTATAAACGGGGGTGGAAATGATATGGATAAAGTAATTGCATATTGTAATTTACTAATTAATAATTCCAATTTTAGTCTAGAATCCAATTACTTTCACAATTTTGATATTGATAATGACAATAGCAAAGAAATGATTTTCTCGGTCGTACAAAAAAAATTAGCCAACTCTACCAAGAGTTCTGATAACGATTTGGCTTACATGTCTATGGAAAGGATCCAAAAACCGTCTCCTGATAACAGAGGTACAAATGCTTCTTGTATTACTCCAGAGTTTTATTATTCATGGCAGGGTAATTTTACAGACCCGCGATTCCACAGGACTTATCAATATTCGGATGGCACATGGTTTAGAAATGACGGAACAGATGTCAGTGTACCATCTAGCAGCAAGGTTGAGGGGACTGGTAAGCCGTGGTTTCATTTCAACAGAGGATTACAGGCAGGACAGCAATATGGACCCAAAATTGTCAATGGCAATTTTGAACTGACTCCAGATGGACGAATCAAAGTTTTTAAATTATATACCGAGAAAAACACAACGTTACCCGCCGACTTCACACCCGAATTAAACTTTGACAATCCAAATGAAGCTGTGTTCACCCAAGCGCAGATTAACAGAGGCGTTAGAAATTTCAAATTTGAGTTTGATCCCGGATATGGAAACAATGGTACAAGTGGAATGGATGTTCCATTGTATAGGCTTGGAACTATTTACATGATGAGAGCAGAAGCCTACTTTAGAAATGGCAACACAGCTGCCGCCCTTGCGGATATAAATAAATTGAGAACGAGCAGGACTCGGGAAGCTTTATATAACAATACGCCGGGCCAGTCCATCAGTAATCTAAATGCGGATATACTTTTCAAGGAAACAGGTTATGAACTTTACTGGGAAATGTATAGAAGAAAAGCAATGATAAGATTCGGGAAATTTGACCTACCAGGGACTGCCAAACCGGCTTCCCAACCTTACAGAAGGATTTTCCCAATACCACAGGCAACTATCGATGCATCTAAAGAATTTTCTCAAAATGCAGGATATTAAACGCCACAATTTTTCCAAACAAGCTGTTCCAAAAGAGCAGCTTTGTTTTTTCTAATTAGTACCATTAAACCTTCTTTTTAATGTCTTAGCTAAATAATATTAAAGCTATTATGAGGCACAAAACATCTGATAGATTCAAAAGATTAAAATGTAATTTCATTGCTATTTACAAAAAACTTTCAATCATTGATTTTCATCAATTTCATCTTCCTCTGTTGTCCAGTGGTTTTCTTCAAAGGATTGGCTGTCCAAAGCTAATAGTTCTGCCTCGCGTTCGAGAGATTTTCGGAGTGTAAAAGTAATCTGATCTTTATCCCTCTCCTTTGCGAGTTTTTTAGTCATCGCTTTGTCAATCAGCATAAAACGCTTACCCATTCTGCGCGCCGTATAGCGCCGCATGCCATTTTCTTCAAGAATATCTACAGCCATATCTACAGCGGTTCCCAAGGTTTCCCTATAAATGTGTTCAACATTTTTATTCAGAAAGTCGTAGGCATCCAATCTGTTTTTGGCTCTAACGAAAATCTTAAGTTCAGGATAATTTTCTTTGGCATAATCTACCAAAAGCTTATTCTTTTCGGCATCATCCAGACAAAGCACCAAAAGCTCGGCCTCTTCTATGCCTGCAGCCCGCAACAGCGAAGGTTTGGTTGCATCACCATAATAGACATTAAAACCATTAGAACGTAGTAGTGCAACACGGTCTGGATCATTATCCAAAACGGTTGAGCGTATACCATTAGCTTTTAAAAGGCGCCCAACGGTACTGCCAAAAAAACCAAAACCTACTATAATGACCTTTCGTTGTTTAATAATACCCAATTCTTCATTTTCTTCAGATTTTTGATGGATAAAATGTTTATCTAGTAACCGTTCTTTCAAAATTAATAGTAATGGAGAAATACACATTGTAATGGCAACAATTGCCATCAATTCACCGTTGGCCTGATAATCAATCAAATAAAGACTAGCGGCAAAATTAACAAGTACAAACGCAAATTCACCAACTTGGGATAGTGCAACAGCCAAGAAAAAACTTTGCTCATTGGTCATCTTGTAGTATTTAGCGATCCCAAATAATACAAGACCTTTCACCAAAAGGACAATAATGGCAGCAGAAAAAATAAAAACAGGTTTTGAAGCAATAATGTTAAAATTGATGGTGGCTCCTACACTTACAAAGAACACCGCCAATAAAAGCCCTTTAAAAGGATCAATATCACTTTCTAATTCATGCCGAAACTCACTGTTTGCCAGCATTACACCTGCGATAAATGCTCCTAATGCTGGGCTGAGATCTACAGAAATCATCAGTTCTGAAACACCAATCACCAAGAAAAGCGAAGCAGCTGTTAAAAGCTCATTCAAACCAGATTTTGAAACAAACCTTAAAAATGGCGTGAAAATATAGCGACCCAACAGTATTAATGCCAAGACAGCAAAAATAATGGTAAACGGTTGAAGCCAGTCTGGGAGGTACTGTAGCAAAATCTTATCATGGATATCCTGAGTTGAAGACTTTTGCGATGTGGAAAGAAAAGGTAGTAGTGCTAATATAGGTATCACCGCAATATCCTGAAACAACAGTATAGAAAATGATGCCTCGCCACTCACAGTCCGGAAAAGGTTTTTCTCCTTGAGTGTTTGTAATACAATAGCCGTTGATGACATCGCAAAACAAAGTGCTATGATGACTGATTTTTTTATGCCAAATCCAGCAACATAAAAAACCAATAAAATCCCAACAATACTCAACAACATTTGACTAAGCCCAAGGCCTAAAATTCTCTTTCTAATTTGCCAAAGCTTCTCGGGTTCCAGCTCTAAGCCAACCAAAAAAAGAAGCATAATGACACCCAGTTCAGATGCATGCATTATATCCGCCGCATCACGCCCTGTTAACTGCAGACAAAAGGGGCCGATCACAATTCCCCCAAGAATATAACCAATCACCGAACTTAGACCCAGTTTTTTCCCCAGTGGAACCATAATAATGGCCGCACCCAAAAAAATAAGAATCGTCATTGCAATAGAATTCTCCATCTAATCTGTTCTAAGTATTTGTGATAAATCTTTGCAAAAACCATCCAGTTGTACATTGCTGAGATCATCCGCATTGTAAATCACATCAAGCTTTTTTAGTTCAATCTGGTTTACGGCAAGAGACACCCTGAGACCAGACAACAAATCATCTACGCTAACCCCATATTTTCCCGAGACCGAATAACTGCTTTTACGACCACCGACGGTTGTCACAATAATTGCTTCTTTTCCGGAAAGGATATTAAGGCCACTCTCGGTAATCCATCGCATATCAAAAACTTCGTCAATCCAAAGTTTCAACAATGGTGGGAGGCCAAACCAGATCAAAGGGAAGTGAAAAATAATTCTTTCGTAGTCTACAATTCTTTTGCGCTCTTTAAAAGGTTCTATATGGAAATCGGGATAGTCCTCGTATAAATCCCTGAAAGCAACAGCATCCATACCACCATAACATTCTATAAGTCTGATGTTTGTAGTGGAATGTTCAAAATAAGGATGCGCAAATAATACGAGGGTCTTTTTCAAAAGAAAGGTGATTTCTGTAAAAATAACGATTTTTAAGAAAAAAAACCAAACACGACTGACTAAAATAACTACAAAATCAGTAATGATGCAAGCGTTTTGTAGTCTGTTAATTATTGATGTAAGCTAAATGGACATAAGCTTGTTTTCCAAAAAATAACCAATCACAGTATAAGAAATTTAAAACCGAAACATCGCTAAAAATGCCTTGGATTTACCAGCCACCAGACGCACCACCGCCTCCGAAACTTCCGCCGCCACCAAAGCCACCAAATCCACCGCCGCCACTACTGCCACCTCCGAAGCTACCACCTCCAAAACTTCCAGGGAATGGGAAAAACCCTCCGCTGTAACGCCTTCTCCCTCGTCTGGACAAAGTAACATCGTCGTCATCATCATAATTACCACCACCTCTGTTATTGCTATTGAAAATACTAATGAGGATTACAATGATAACAACCATCACTATTAGCGAACCGGCACTCATGCCGTTATCTTTTTGTTGTTTCTTAACAATTGGTTTGAATTTGCCTTTCACGGCATCCATGATTGCAGATGTGCCATGATCTATGCCGCTGTACCACTCTCCTTTTTTAAAGTAAGGTGTTACCAAATAATCCATTATTTGTCCCGCAACAGAAGCGGTTAAATATTGCTCAACTGCCCGGCCCTGCTGGATGGACATCGTATGATCCTCTGTAGCGATAAGAAAAACCACACCATTATCCACGCCTTTTTGGCCAATACCCCATTTCTCACCATACATCGTTGCGAGATAATTGACATCTTCTCCGCCAGTTGTGGGAATGATGATGACCTCAATCTCGGTAGATGTAGAGTCTGAGAACTTGATTAGCTTTTGATTTAAAGCGTCTTTTTCTGATTCCGACAACAATCCTGCTTTATCATAGACAGGATAAAGAACTGTAGGTTTTTCCGGGACACTCTGAGCTTTGGATAACAATCCAAAAATCATAAGGATTACGAAAATAGATCGTCTAAGAAAAGCTGATATCATTGGATAATTCATTGACATTTTCCCCATTGACAGGGAAATATTTTTTCAATTCCAGTCCGGTTTTCAGAATGGCATCTTTAATCGCCGGGAAGTATTTCTCTTTGGCAAACTGGGCAGTAATCTCATCGTGAAGCGAATCCCAAAAGTGTTGCTTCACTTTTTTATGAATCCCCTTATCTCCAATAATGGTAAGATAATGCTGCTCAAAGTTAATGTAGAATAGCACACCATTTCGCTCCTTTGTATTTTGCATCCCAAGAGAATGAAAAATATCTAATGCCTTCTTGGCAAAATGATCTTCTGCCGTGGAATCTATATGCACGCGGATCTCACCCGAAGAGTGGTCTTCGGCAATTTTGATGGCCTCCACAAGGGAAGCCATCTCTGTATCTGTGAGAAACTGATTCATTATTCTGAGAATACAGAAGGTGCTTTTTCAGCTCCGGCTTCTGCTTTGAAATATGGTTTTTCTTTGAAATTGGTGAAGTTAGCAATCACATTATTGGGGAAAGTCTTGATATTGGTGTTATAATCCTTTGCCGCATCGTTATAATAAACGGTTTCTGTACGGATGCTGTTTTCTATCGCCGTATATTCTCTCTGGAAGTTGATGTACTGCTGATCTGCTTTTAGATTTGGATAGCTTTCCACAACAGCCATCAAACGGCTAAGCGCGCCACTCAACTCGCCTTGTGCTGCCTGGAATTTTGCCATATCAGCCTCGGTCATATTAGTAGGATCTATATTAATAGAGGTGGCTTTTGACCTGGCTTCTACCACTTGGGTCAATGTTTCTTTTTCAAATTTGGCGTAGGACTTCACAGTTCTTTCCAAGTTGGGGATCAGGTTGGCTCTTTTCTGATAAACCGTCTCCACATTGGACCATTTGGACTCTACATTCTGTTGTTTGGTAACAAATCCGTTTCTGACGCCAATGCCCCAAAAACCTATTATCGCGATGATTGCTACAATCACAATAGCAACGATACAACCTTTACCTTTCATAGTTTTGTGTATTTTAAAGTTTAATTAAATCAAATATAATAAATTAAATAGTTCGTCCAGTTTTATTTTTCAAAAAGCTTGGCTTCTTCCCAAAGTTCGTCCATTTTTTGGAGGTTCAGCTCAGCCAAATTCAATTTTTTGGACTTAGCCAGGTCTTCCATTTTCTGAAAACGGGTAATAAATTTGGCATTGGTTTTCTCCAAAGCGGTATCTGCATTCAGCCCAGAAATCCTAGCATAATTAATCAAAGAAAAAAACACATCACCCAATTCTTCTTCTTTTTTATGTTTATCGGTTTCCTGATGAAACTCCTGCAATTCTTCCCTTACTTTTTCCCAGGCATCATCAGCAGAATCAAATTCGAAGCCAATCCCTTTGACTTTATCCTGAATACGGTAAGCTTTTATTATCGGCGGCAATCCTTTTGGAACGCCCGACAAAATAGACTTGTTGCCTACTTTCAGCTTCAGCTTTTCCCAGTTCTGTTTTACGGCTTCCTCATCTTCAGCAACAGTGTCGCCATAGATATGCGGATGGCGAAAGATCAGTTTATCATTAAGTGAATTAATAACATCAGCCATATCAAAACTCCCTTTTTCCGAACCGATTTTAGCATAAAAAACCAAATGCAGAAGAACATCGCCCAACTCTTTTTTGATTTCTGTCAAATCCTCTTTCAGAAGTGCATCAGACAATTCGTAAGTTTCCTCCAAAGTCAGGTGGCGCAGCGTTTCCAAAGTCTGTTTTTTGTCCCACGGGCATTTTTCCCGCAGATCATCCATAATATCAAGAAGCCTTCCAAAAGCCTCCAATTTCTCCTCTCTTGTATTCATAAATGATGAATATTTCTTATTTTAAACACTATGGCACAATGACTATTCTAATCTAAAAAAAACTATTTTAAGGCACAAAGCTTTATAACCAATATTTACTTTGTGCCTTATAGCATTATAAATTAAATAAAATTTTGTGCCTTTGTGTTTTATCTATTTTTATAATATTAATTTGATTTATTCTGCAACATTGGCACAAATTTGTAAACCCCAAATTCCTCCTTTTCAAACTGCGTTTCCGATAACTTGGTAAACCGATAGAGGATCTGTTCATCGGCTTTACCGAGAGGAATTACCATTTTCCCACCAACCTTCAGTTGTTTTAAAAGTTCGGTTGGGAGCACTTCTGCACCGCAAGTCACAATGATTTTATCAAAAGGGGCAAATGTAGGCAAGCCGGCAAAACCGTCACCAAAACTCTGGAACTTAGGCCTCAAATCTAATTCCCGGAAAATCTTTTGAGAAAAATCGAACAAGTCTTTTTGACGCTCAATCGTGTAAACCAAAGCTTTCATCTTGATAAGAACCGCCGTCTGATAACCACAACCTGTGCCAATTTCCAGAACTTTTTCACCTTCATTCACTTCCAATAATTCGGTTTGCTCGGCAACAGTGGACGGGTGGGAAATGGTTTGTTTTGCCGCAATAGGAAAGGCACGATCTTCATAAGCATAATCTTCGAAAACACTTTCTATAAAAAGATGCCTTGGCACTTCGTTCATCGCAGATAAAACAAAACTGTCCGTAATCCCAATTCTCTGATGCAGATAATCTACCAGCTGTTTTCTTTTACCCTTATGAACGTAAGTATCTCTCATTTAATAATTAGGCATTTTTCAATTACAGTCTGCAATTTCGGAAGGATATTTCTAAAATCCAAACAAGAATCATCATTTTAAAACTAAATCAATTTTTTGAGATACAATCAGAATAAAGTTTATAAATTTGACTGTTTTTTTATTCGGAATTGAGTTAAACTTCCAATTAACAAGACAAAACCATAAAAGTTATGCATAAAATAAGAGCTTATATAAAAGGTACCGGATCGTATGTTCCGCCAAAAATATTAAAGAATGATTTTTTCGAAAAAGTAGGATCATCCGATGAGTGGATTTTTAAAAATCTGGGAATCAGAGAGCGCCGCATTGTAGACGGTGAAGTCACCAGCGACCTGGCCTCCAAAGCCGGACTGAAAGCTTTGGAAAATACCGACATTTCACCACAAAACATAGACCTGATTATTGTTGCTACTTCTACTCCAGACAGGCAGGCTCCGTCAACAGCGTGTTTTGTGCAGGAGAAGATGAATGCGCCGCAAGCAGTTGCGTTTGACATTTCTGCGGTTTGTTCTGGTGGGCTCTACGGTATCGCTATTGGCTGCCAGTTCATAGAAACCGGAATGTACAAAAATGTGTTGGTGATTGGCGCAGACACATTTTCCACGATTACAGATTGGGAAAGAAAAGATTCTGTATTTTTTGGTGACGGCGCGGGTGCTATTTTATTATCTGCGACTACAGAGAACAAAGGGTTTTTCGATTTTAAGCTGCACGCCGACGGCACTGGAAAATACCATTTCAACATTCCGGCAGGCGGATCAGAAATGCCTGCTTCTGAGGAAACACTGAAACAAAAGCTCCATTATTTCCAGATGAATGGGAAAGAAGTGTTTGAAACAGCTACCAGAGTTTTACCGGAAACAATTAACGAAATTTTGGATGCCAACCAATTAACTTCCGATGATGTAGATTGGGTGATCCCGCACCAGCCAAGCATCAGGATTTTGCAAAAAACGGCGGAAAAAACCAACATCCCGTTCGAGAAAGTAATGACCAATATGGACAAATATGCCAATACTTCCGGCGGAACCATCCCGATTGTTTTGGACGAAACTTACAAAAGTGGCAAAATCCAACCTGGTAATCTATTGCTATTCGCGGCAGTTGGCTCCGGCTGGACTTGGGGAACAGCACTTTATAAGGTATA